>JAFCCB010000057.1 GCA_017610445.1 Candidatus Dojkabacteria bacterium | reverse complement strand
CTGATAAAGCTTGTTCTCCAATAAATACTTATGGGGCTTGTAAATTTGTTAGTGAGAGGATATTTAGTGAAAGTAATTATAATAAGGGCAGTGCAAGAACTATATTTACAGTAGTAAGATATGGAAATGTATTAGAAAGTACAGGTTCTGCAATCCCTTTCTTTGTTGATAAGATAAAAAATAATAAAATAATTCCTTTAACTGATGAAAAAATGACAAGATTTATAATTACAAAAAACCAGGCAGTTAATTTAATTTTAAAGGCTCTTAAATTTGGTATTGGGGGAGAGGTTTTTATCCCAAGTCTTCCTTCAATGAGGATTGTAGACTTAATAGATGTATTAAAAGAAAAATTTAATAAAAATGTTAATATAAAAAAAATTGGGATAAGACCAGGGGAAAAAATTCATGAAATAATGATAAATGATTCAGAGATTACAAGAACTTACAAATTTAAAGATTTTTATGTTATTACTTGCATAATAAAAAGATACCAAGATATAAAAAAACCGATTTATATAACTAAGGGAAAATTATTAAATGAAAGGTTAATAAAAGAATATAATTCAAAAGACTCTGTGATTTCTAAAGAAAAATTATTTGAGATAATTAGTTCTTTAAATTTATAAAATGATTCCATATGGAAAACAAACTATTGATGAAGAAGACATTAAATCAGTGTTAGATGTTTTAAAAGAAGATTTTCTGACAACAGGCCCAAAAATAGCAGAATTCGAACAAAGGGTTTGTGATTTTATTGGATGTAAATATGCTGTAGCAGTAAGCAGTGGAACAGCAGCATTACATCTTGCATGTTTAGCTTCAGGATTAAAAAAAGATGAAGAATTAATAACTACTCCAATTACTTTTGCTGCCTCAGCTAATTGTGCATTATACTGTAATGCAAAACCAGTTTTTGTTGATATTAATAAACAAGGACTTATTGATGAAGATAAGATTGAAGAAAAAATCACTAAAAAAACAAAGATTATTATTCCTGTCCATTATACTGGATTATCTTGTGATTTAGAAAAACTAAAAAAAATTACAGATAAACAGGGTCTTGTTCTTATTGAAGATGCTTCTCATGCCTTGGGTGCTAAATATAAGGATTCAAAAATTGGAGATTGTAAATATTCTGATATGTCTATATTTAGTTTTCATCCTGTAAAACACATTACAACAGGAGAGGGGGGCATGATTACAACAAATTCAAAAGAAATATATGAAAGATTAAAGGTTTTAAGAAATCACGGAATAGTAAATAATTCAGAGAATTTTATCAATAAAAATCCTGAACCAGGACATTATGAAATGCAATTTTTAGGGTATAATTATAGAATTACAGATTTTCAATGTGCATTGGGGATTAGTCAATTAAACAAAATCAATGAATTTATACTAAAAAGGAGAGAGATTGCTGAAAAGTATAATCAAGCTTTTGAAAAAAATAGAGATATTGAGATAATAAAAGAAAACAAAGAACAATTTAATCCTTATCATCTTTATGTAATAAAATTAAAAGATAAAGAAATAAGATTAAAGTTATTTAATTATCTTAAAGAAAAAGGCATTTATTGCCAAGTTCATTATATCCCTGTTTATTTCCACCCTTATTACCAAAAATTAGGGTATAAAAAAGGAATTTGTCCAAAAGCAGAAGAATTTTATGAAAAGATTATAAGTTTACCCATATATCCAAGATTAAGTGAATCAGAGCAAGATTATGTTATCAAAACTATTTCTGATTTTTTTAATTAATTCAAGGTCATAACCTTTGTAAGTTCCTTATTATCAATTGAAGTAATAATTAATTCCCCTACGCCCAACTCAACAAGTTTCTGCGCCCATTTAATCGCATCAATTCCTGTTTTTTCTCTTCCGTTTTCAGTATATGCTTCCCAAGAATCTGCTGTTTTTTTTGCCTCTATTGATCCAACAATACATTGCGAACCACAAATATTTGATGCTTCTTTTATGAAATTTGGATTTTTTATTGCAGCAGTATTAATTATAACTTTATCTGCTCCTGCTCTTAAAATTTGTTGTATATCTTTAATGCTTCGTATTCCCCCCTCCAACTGGGATAGGAATAAAACTCCTAAAGAAACTGTCTTTTTTATTACCTCTAATATGTTCTCTCTTCCATATAAACTAGCTACAATATCAATATAAAGAATTTCGTCTGCGCCTTCCTCATAATATTTTCTAGCAAGTTCTGTAGGATTTCCTACAACTCGTAAACCTTCTAAATCTATCCCTTTTATTACATTTGGGCCTTTTATATCTAATCTTGGAATAATTCTTAATTTTTTCATTATTCTTTGAGTTTTATAATCTCAACTATTTTTTTTAGAGAGTTACTATTTTGTTTAAAGTTTAAATAATTTTGAAGATATTTTTTCTGATTATCAAAATAACTTTTTGTTTTTAATTTATCTAAATTTGTTATTAGTTTATCTAATTCTTTTTCATTATTAAACCCAAAGGCTGCCCCATATTTTAAGTATTCTACTAAGTCTTCTCTAAATTTAAGTTTAAAAACAAATAAAGGTTTTTTAAGAAGCATTGCCTCTAGCCCCATGGTTGACCAAAAAACTATTACTGCATCACTTGCATTAATCCTATCTTGAGGGAGAAAATCATTTGCAGAAACAATTGAAACATTTTTTATTTTATTCTCTTTAATTAAAGATTTTACTAACTGAAGATCATCTGTTCCCCTTGCTAGAGATATTATAAGATGGCATTTTGGTTTATTAATAAATGTTTTAATTAAAATTTCAAGACTATTCTTATATTCGTCATAAGAAATATGGATCCCTGGCAAAAATCCCCTACTTCTATTAAAAGAAACAAAATCAGATGCAAACAAAAATATTTTCTTTTTTTCATTAATTCTTAATTTTTTAAGTAATTGTTTTCTTGAAAAAGTAATTTTTTTATTATAATTTCTAAATCTTGGGCAACCAACAGAAAAAATAGTTTCTTTTTTTGCACCCATAGCTAAGAATATCTTCTTGTCTGCCTCCCCCCATAAAATTTTATATTTTGAATATGATGGCCAGAAACTACTGGGAATCTTTAAAGAATTTATTCCATACTTCATTACAAAAGTAGGAATTT
>JAFCCB010000056.1 GCA_017610445.1 Candidatus Dojkabacteria bacterium | reverse complement strand
AAGGTGTTGGTGGTGACTAGAAACTAGTAACTAGTCACGAGTTACAAGTAACTAATTACAAATTAAAAATGATACATAAAGATTTAGATGTTTGGAAAAGATCTATTAAATTTGTTACTGAAATTTATAAAATTACTGATAGATTTCCTAATACAGAAAAATATGGTCTAACGAATCAGTTAAAAAGAGCATCAGTTTCTATATCTTCAAATATATCCGAAGGAGCATCTAGAAATCATAGAAAAGAATTTATACAATTCTTATATATCTCTTTATCATCCACATCAGAAATTGAAACACAATTAATTATTTCAAAAAATCTGGGATTTCTAAATGATAAAACAGAAGTTTTTTTGCTTTCAGAATTGGGCATTATTGCTAAAATGATTCAGGGATTGATAAAATCATTAAAACAAAAAGATAATAACAAATAAAATATAAAGGTAAAATAAAAAATGATAATCACAAATTACAAGTCACAAGTCACCAATCACAAGACTAAAGTTGGAATTACCGGACAACCTGGTTTTATGGGTACTCACCTATTTAACTATTTACACTTAAAAGATGGGATAGAGTGTGTTCCTTTTGAAGACCGATACTTTGAAGATGATAATCTGCTAAATAATTTTGTCAAAGAATGTGATGCTATTGTGCATTTGGCTGCAATGAACAGGCATAATGATCCAAAGGTTATTTATGAAACCAATATTAGACTGGTTGAGCAGTTAATTAAGGCTTTGGATCAAACCAAGTCCTCTCCCCATATAATTTTCTCTTCTTCGACTCAGGAAGAGAGTGATAACCTGTATGGAAAATCTAAAAAAGAGGGTCGAGAATTATTGGCAAATTGGGCCCGTGATAATAATTCTGTCTTTACAGGTATGGTTATTCCAAATGTGTTTGGTCCCTTTGGTCATCCTTATTACAATTCTGTAGTAGCTACTTTTTGTCAACAGCTGACTCATAATGAAGAGCCTCAAATCCAGGTTGATGGGGAGCTAAAACTTATATATATCAATGAATTGATTGAGGAATTCCATCGAGTAATACAGAATGATGTGAATTCTGAGCAATACATGGTAAAACACACTTCTGAAAAAAAAGTTTCAGAGATATTGGATTTGCTAAACAGTTTTAAAGAATTATACTTCAATAATGGAATTTTTCCAGATTTGAGTGATCCATTTGAATTGAGTCTATTTAATACTTTTGTTTGTTATATGGATCTCAAAAGATATTATCCTTTCAAGCTTAAAAAACATGAAGATGATAGAGGAATGTTTGTAGAAACCGTTAAATTAAATAGCGGTGGTCAGATTTCATTTTCAACTACTAAGCCCGGGATCACCAGAGGTAATCATTTCCATATTAGAAAAGCGGAACGTTTTGCGGTTATAAAAGGGAAGGCGTTAATTCAGTTAAGAAGAATTGGAACAGACGAAGTGATAAATTTTGAGCTGGATGGTGAAGAGCCTTCTTATGTGGATATGCCCATCTGGTATACTCATAATATTAAAAACATTGGAGATGAAGAATTATTAACTATATTCTGGATTAATGAACAATACAATCCGGAAGATCCGGATACCTATTATGAAATAGTTTGAAAGTTAAAAGGTTAGAAAGTTAAAAGGTTAAAAAGTTAGGAAGATTAAATGTTAGAAGGTTTAAAGGGTTTGGTGTTTTGAAGAAAATTGAGAGATTTGAGGATTTGAATATATGGGTTAGTGCTAAAAGTCTTGTTGTTCAGATATACTCTAGCTTTGGTAATATAAAAGATTATGGGTTCAGAGATCAAATACAGAGAGCATCTATTTCTGTAATGAATAATATAGCTGAGGGATTTGAACGAAACTCAAATAAAGATTTTATTCGTTTTTTAGTAATTGCAAAATCTTCATGTGGTGAAGTTAGAAGTATGGTTTATGCAGCACAAGCTCTAAATTTTATAGATTTAGAAATTTCTAATAAGCTAATAGAATATTGTGTAAAACTTTCTTCATCCATAGCATCATTAATTAAACACTTAAAAAATTTTAACACTTGAATAAACTGTTCAACTTTACAACTTTCTAGCTTTTAAACTTTATAACTTTAAAACATTAAAACCTAAGCGAGGAAATATGGGAAAATCAAAATTAAAGGTTATGACGATTTTAGGTACTCGTCCTGAGGTAATCAGGTTGTCACGGGTAATTGCCCTATTGGATAAATACACTAATCATTTAATTGTACATACCGGTCAAAACTATGATTACGAATTAAATGAAATTTTCTTTAAAGATTTGGAGATCAGAAAACCGGATTATTTTTTAAAAGTTGATACAAGCTCACTTGGTAAAGTACTTGGTGAAACTCTGATAAAATCTGAAGAAGTGTTAAAAAAAGAGCAACCTGATGCAGTATTGATATTAGGTGATACAAACAGCAGTATTGCCGGGATTATTGCTAAGAGGTTAAGAATTCCAATATTTCATATGGAAGCAGGAAACCGATGCTTTGATTTAAATGTACCTGAAGAAATTAATAGAAGAATTATTGATCATATTGCAGACTTTAATCTGGTTTATACTGAACATGCCAGAAGACATTTGCTTTCTGAGGGATTACCTCATAGAAGAATTTACTTAACCGGTTCGCCTATGAATGAAGTTTTGGAATATTATAAAAATAAAATTGAATCTTCAGGTATATTGAAACAATTAAGTCTTGAAAAAAATAAATACTTTATAGTAAGCACTCACAGAGAGGAAAACGTTGATAATCCCGACCATTTAAAAAAGATTCTCTTTATTTTAAATAGTTTAGCCAAGGAATATGACTTTCCGGTTATTGTGTCTACTCATCCAAGAACAAGAAAAAGATTAGAAACTATTCAAGGCTTTGGAATTGATGACAAAATCAAATTCTTAAAGCCCTTTGGATTTACAGATTATGTATGTTTACAGAAAAATGCAAAATGTACTATATCTGATAGCGGTACTATTAGTGAGGAATCTGCTATTCTGTCTTTTCCGGCCATATCATTGCGTGAATCAATGGAGCGGCCTGAAGCTCAGGATGCTGGGACGATTGTTCTAACCGGCTTTGATCTTGATGTTGTTTTAAATTCTATTGAAACTGTTATAGAT
>JAFCCB010000055.1 GCA_017610445.1 Candidatus Dojkabacteria bacterium | reverse complement strand
ATTCTCTCTAAGATATTTGAAAATTCAGGTCTAATTATATCATATTTAAATAAATCCCAATCTCCTTCCATATTTTGGTGTTGTCTTCCAGGCTTTACCCTTTGTCCTAAAACATTTGCCTTTCCAACATATAATAATCTTTTTTTAGTATTAATCAAATAATATATGACATTTACAACAGAGGAGTGTTTTTTGAATTCTTTTACATTCATCCAATTAGTGCTTCTTTGAATTAAATATTGTTTTTCCTTTGTATCAAAAATCCAACCAAAAACATTTTCATCAGCTAATCTTTGAAATAATTTATTCCATTCACTTTTTATTTTAATAAAAATCTCTAATTTTATAGTTTTTGAATCTATTGGTGTGAGAATTAAGACTTCTTCTTTTCCCCCATCTAAATGCGTTCTAAAATATTGTCTCTCTTTCTTAGATTCATCAAATAATTCTTTCTGGCTTTTAAGAACAACGTAACTATGAATAAATGTCCTTCTTAATTTTCTCATAAATTCTTTATTATTTTTTCATCTAAGACTATAAACATTTTTAAAATTAGTACGATTGATGTGTCTTAATTTTACAGGATATCTTTTCCCATCCCATAATATATCAACATCTCTCCCCTTACCAGGCTTTATTTTTTTACCACAAAGAAAATCTTTTTCATATTTTTGTTTAAGAGTCACTCCCCATTCCATGACAGATCTATCAATTTTTTTATAATAAGGACGTTTCATAACCCCCTAAAGAATTATCGGATTTTAAATTTACCTATTCTTCACCTAAACATTCCTTGTAATAAACACAACCTTCACAACCAAAAGAACACTTAGGCAATAATTTAAAACTCTCTGGATTTTTTAATCCCTTAATTATTTTTTTTAACTCATTAATATAATCTCCCTTAAACTCAAAACTTATTTCAAAGACTTTAATTTTATTTTTTGAAGGATAATATTGAAAGACTATCCCCTTAGTTAAACCATGAACCATTAAATAAAGGCCTAATTCTGCAATTTTATATTGATGAGGCTTATCAAAATCAAAATAATTAGAGGCATGAGTTATAAATGGAGCCGGTTTTCCTTCAGGGTACAAAGAAGTTTTATCAACAAACCAATGATATCTGTTAAGTTTAAATTCCTTAAAACAGCTCGGTTTTATTTTCCTAAAATCTAAAAAAAGATTTTTTTCTTTCATAAATTTGTAAACCAAATTACTGAGATATACCTTTTTTTGTAGCAAGCAAATCTTGAAAATTTTCTTCCTTATTTATAGTTTGTTTTAAACAAAATTTCCTTGGATGTAAGATATTGTAGGGAGTATAAAATTCAAAATTTTCCCCATACTTTTCTCTAAGATTTTTTATTTCATTACTAAATTCTTCATTCTCGGTTAATTCTATTGAATCTTTAATTTCACAACCTAATGGATCAGATTCTGATATCTGACAGAGTTCTTTAATATTACAATAATTTTCATTACAATATCTACATTTTCCAAATAAATCTGAATTCTCTTTTTCTTCTAACAAATTTCTTAATAAGTATATTCTTCTCTTCAAAACTGCAGGTATTTTCTCTGGGTTTTTTATAATCATTTTAAATGATTTTATTTTATAAGGATAATCTCTTGTAATAAAAACTAAATAATTTTCTTTTGGTGTCATAGGATCTATTGCAGAATAAAATGCTAATTGTTCTAGATATTGGGGGTAATTTTCTATTAAATATTCTGAACTCTCAGGCAGTTCTTTTATTGATTTAATTTCTACTATTGAATTTAGAATTTTCCCATCAGTTCTTCCTCTTGCAGAGATTCCTTTAAAATACCCATCTAATGTATCTTCCATTCCAAAATAAGATTCATGTTGTTTTAACCAACTTTGAACAATTCTATGTATTTTATTCCCTTGATTTAAAATTCCCTTAAGCCAAACAGACTTAGTTTTACCAAATTTCAGCCCCATAAAAAAATCTGCAGGAAGACACAAATCAGTAATATTGAAATAATTTTTTGTTGGATGAAAAACTAGCTCTTCTTTACTATGGATTAATTCTAATGCCCCAGATAAATCTCCTCTTGATAAAATTTTTGGATTAAAACTATTTATAAAATCAACTACATTTTCCATTATTTTTATTTTAAATTTACCTATTTACTATTCTTCTGAGCAAAATATCTCTTCCTTCTCTTAGTAACATATTCATAACTTGCGTCAAAAAAGGGAGTAAATTTTTCCAAATCTATATCTGCAGACTCTAACCTATATACTGCTTGAGTCCATTCATCTTCATATCTATAGAATGTGGCTCCATCAACTTTTATAGATTCGGCTATGTTTCTAGGAACTTTAAAAAATATAGCCATACTTTTACTACCTAAAAAAGAAATGCCAAAAACTATGGGGAACCCATATTTAAATGAGATATAACTCATATTATTACTTCTTTTTAAATTCCAACCTCTATCTTTAGCATATTGTTCTAATCTTTTTGCAACTTTCATAAAAATATCAACTGATTCCGGATTTCTTTGTGATTTATAAAATTCCTCATTATATTCTCCTGCGTATCTTAATTTAGAGGTTTTTTCTTTTTCAACTTGGAGTTTGTTTAGAAAAATATAATCATTATTTTCTTCTTCAAATTTTCTAAATTCAATAAGCTCTACATCATAATTTATTTTATTCAATAATTTTTGAACAGAAGATTTAAATGAAGGCCCAATTATCATTATTTTAATATTGGGAGTTTTATTCCAATCAAATTCTAATTCTTCTGTTTTTTCAGGATTTTCTAACCATAAATTTTTTATTGCGGCAGGATGTGTTTCCACCCAAAAAGCATATCTCATTACTTGAGGGATAACATTCTCATCAATTTCTTCATCTTTTATTTCAATTATCACAATATTATTCTCATTATCTACTCCAATCAAATCAATTCTCTCTTGCCCAGTATAGCTTTGTAATTGCCTTTTTAAAATACAAATATCTGGAAGAATTTTTTGTTTGTATAATATGTCCTCTATTTTTTCTTCTGGATGGACTTCTACTTCATTAAGGTTGGTTTCAGCTCCTTCTTGGTCTATTTTAATTAGGTTTGCCATATTTTTTCATATTTTACCACTTTAAAAGAATTACTACACTCTATACAACTTTAAATTCAGGTTCTCGCCCTTCCTCACCCTTCGCCACTTGTGGAAAATTAATTATAATCCCCTTCTTCAACTTC
>JAFCCB010000020.1 GCA_017610445.1 Candidatus Dojkabacteria bacterium | reverse complement strand
ATTTTTCTTTAATCTCAACCTCAAACTCCTGCCCTATAATATCTTTAAACTTTTGTTTGAACATCTGAATAACCGGCTTTATTTTTTCGTCAGAGAAAATAACTTTTTTATCTTTTAATTCAAAATTAAATCTTTGTTTGAAAAAGAAATCCTGCAGAGCATTTATTTTTTCTTTAATGTCATCAATTTTTCTTAAAATTTTAAAAGCATATTCAACTCCTTTACCAGCAAGAGGATTGTTAAAATCAACGATTATTCTCCCTCCTGAAACAGAAAGGATTTTTACTATATAATTATCCATCTGCAAAGTCATTCCTGGAACAGGGTTCATATTTTTTTCCTTAAAAACTTTCATTGGAATTGTTTTAATTAACTGAGGGTTCCGTTTTCCGAACGCTTTTTCTGGCTCGAGTTTAATCAGGTATTTTTTTCCTATCTCTTTTCCCTCTAAAAGTTCATCAAAACCTTTTAACAGCATTTGATTTCCAACAGAGACGATAATTGGTTTTACATCTGCCTGCAAATTTATTTTTTTTGCTTCTTGTTTATTTGTTGTGTCAAAAATTTCACCATTAGCTTTCCCTGTAAATTCTATTTCAATGAAGTCGTTTTTGTTGGTTTGCATAGAAGTTTGAGATTTGAAAGGTTTAAAAACTTTTATAAACCTATTTTTGATTTATGATTTATGGTTTTTAAATTAATAAATGCTACGCAGATAAGAGCTGGGATGACTATTTTAGTTGATGGTGTCGCTTGCATTGTAAAATCAAATGACCTCAGCAAAACTGGAAGGCACGGACATGCTAAATGCAGAATTGAAGCAGTCAGCATTATCGACGGGAAGAAAAAAGTTTTTGTTACAGGGGGGCATGATAGATTTGAAATTCCTATGATTAACAAAAGAAAAGCCCAGTTATTATCAATTACTGATGACGAGGCAAGTATTATGGATTTGGAAAATTATGAAACTATTAAACTGCCTATCTCTGAAGAATTAAAAGAATTAATTAAGGAAGGAGAGCAAGTAGAATATTGGGATATTGAAGGTATTAAAATAATTAAAAGGAAGATTTAAAGAGATCATTTATTAATAAATTAAATATTAATATCTTATCAAAATAAAAGTTATAAAGATGAGAGGCTTAAGCTACTCATAATAAGTTGATATCTTATAAAGATACTAAATAAAAATAATACAAAAAATAAAATGGCAACAAAATTACCTGCTGCACAAGCAAGATTATATCATAATATATTTGTATGCAAACATTGCAAAACAAAAATAAGAGCAGAGCCAAGAAAAATTTTAGAAGGAAAAATTAAATGCAGAAAATGTGGAAAAAGGGTTTTCAGGCCTATTAAAAAGAGGTAAGGTTATTAAATTACTGACTTCACAAAATATTATATTTTAGAAGATACAGGGTATGTGCAAGAGATTAAAGAGATAATAAATAAAATGATACAAAATAAAGAGGAAAGAAAATAAAAAATGAAATTTTTTTACTATGATTTAATTTTCCTAATAATTTTTAGTTTAGGTGTTGTGATTTTTTTGTATAAAAGAAAGAAGAATCTGAAAAGAGAGGGGCTAATGTATTTATACAGGACAAAAATAGGAATTAAGTTTATTAATTATGTAGGGGGGAGATATAAAAAGACGTTGAAAGTTTTGAGTTATGTTATTGTTTTCTGTGGATATGCTTTAATGGGAACAATGATTTATCTTTTAGGGCAATTGACTTACATTTATCTTAAAAATCCTGAAGTTGTAAGGGCAATAAAAATCCCCCCTTTGATTCCTCTGATTCCTTATTTACCGTCGCTGTTTAAAATAGATTTTCTCCCTCCGTTTTATTTTACTTATTGGATAATTGCAATTGCAGTAATCGCTATTTTTCATGAATTTGCTCATGGAATTTTAGCAAGATACAATAATATTAAAATTAAAACAACTGGTTTTGGTTTTTTAGGGCCTTTTTTGGCTGCGTTTGTTGAGCCAGATGAAAAACAGATGCAAAAGAGAAACAAATTTGCACAGATATCTATTCTTTCAGCAGGAACTTTTATTAATCTAATTTTAGCAATATTCTTTTTCCTATTACTCTCTTTGTTTTTTGTTGTGGCTTATGTTCCTGGAGGAGCAATGTTTAATACTTATACACCAGGACTTGTTGATATAAATAAAATTAGCATGATTAACGGAGTAAGCATAGAAAATTCTTCTAATGAAGCATTATTAAAGATAATTGATAAAAATAATTTAACAGATGATTTGGTTTTAGGAAGTGATGGAAATCAATTAAATTTGACAAAAGTGGTTGTGAATAATAAAATTTATTTTACAAATGTTGGTAATTTAAAGGAGCAGTTAGAGGCAGGAGAAGAGGGTGTTGCATTGTATGAAGATTTACCTGCAATAAATGCTGGTTTAAGGGGAGTGATTGTTGGGATTGACGAAAATAAAGTGAAAACTCAAGAGAATTTGGCAGATGTCATGAAAAGTTATAATGTTGGGGATAAAATAAAAATTAAAACAAAATCTGAGGATAAAATTCTTGAATATAATTTGATTTTGGGGGAAGATCCAAATCAAAAAGGCAGGGCTGTTATTGGGATAGGAGTTTTAAATCAGAGAACAAGAATCGCAGGAAGAATTTTTGAATTTTTTAATTTTTTCAAAAAACCTGCAACATACTATGAACCAAGATTTAATACTAATTTGATTGTGTTTATTTATAATCTTATCTGGTGGCTTGCTTTAGTTAATATTAGTGTTGCTTTGGTTAATATGCTGCCTATGGGAATTTTTGACGGGGGCAGAATGTTTCTGTTAAGTGTGTGGGCAGTGACTGGAAGTGAGAAATTTGCTAAATTTGCATTCAAAACTATAACTTATATTATTTTGGGAATATTTTTATTATTAATGTTGAGTTGGTTTATTGCCGTGTTTTAAAATAGTTAGATTTATAAATAATGATTTTATGATAAATTTACCCAAGGGAAAGAGTTCTGATAAATTAATATGAAAATTCAAAATCCTCAGAAAGAATGTAAAGAAACTCCAAAGAAGTTTAGGGGAGAATCAAAGATTATTAGAGTAGAAAAAGAAGATTATAGAAGTGGAATAATTTTAGATAGTCCTGAAGAATTTGTTAACGCCCTTATTGCATATAATAGTGGTTCAATTGAAGGTTCAAAAGCAACAGAAGATAATCTAATGACTTCAGCTGTTGAAGATCATGGACCTTTAGCAGGAGGGTTAATAGCCATGGTTGGAGTAATGAAAGGTGAAGGGGTGATGGAAGAATTAAAAAAAGATGCACTTTCAAAACTAAAAAAAGATGGGTTTTTTAGAAAAGATTTTGATTATGATGGATTAGGAACTAATTTTTTTAAAACATCAATAAAGGGGGATAAAATAAAAACTTACCAAGGAGATAAATATATATTAGAATTATGTGCTGCTTATGTTGGGGATGAACCTGAAAAAAGTCTTGCTGAAACTCTTGGAAAACAAAGAGCTTTAATAAGATCAAGTGCAAAAGGCAGATTAAATATTGTTGATGATTGGTGGTTTAATGTAAATTTAGAAAATCTTTTAAAGAATTTGCCTGTGCCTACTGACTGGAATAAAAGGAATTATAAAATAACTATAAGAGATTGGGCAAAATATCTTGGAGGTTCAAGTGGAGGTAAAAAACCTAAGTTTGAATTTAAACATAAAAATAAAAGATTTTTATTAGAAGTTGGATTAGATTCTAATAGATATTTAAGACCAAAAGGATTTAAGTTTGACAATGATAAAGATTATCTACAAGCAAGAGATAATTCAATTGTTGGAGGTGCATGGACAATTTGGGATGAAACTGGAAATAATAAAATAGAACCAAAAGCGACTAACCCCTCAATCATCTTTTCAGTTTCTTTACCTGGAGGCTATTTTGGAACTCCTGCTGTAATTTCTCCACATATGAAATCTCTCCAGAATGCAAGAGATTATATAGCTGAAATTATCACTCCAAATTAATTATTTTATTTTTAATTAGATTTTTAAACTAATTAATTCTGATAATTTTATGTTAAAAAAATTAAAATTAAGAAATGTTCTAAAGAAACAGCATTATGGCTTAGTTGGTGAACACTCTGGAGTTCAGATTTGCAGATGGTGTAAAAAATCTCTTGTCGACGAGGGTGTTTGTTATAAAGAACAATTTTATGGAATTAAAAGTCATCAATGCTGCCAAATGTCTCCAACTATTGGTTTTTGCCAAAATAGATGTCTGCATTGCTGGAGAGCAATTGAATTAACAATTGGAAATAAAATGGATTCTGTAAAAATTGATAATCCAAAAGAAATAATCAAAGGATGTATTCTTGCGCAGAGAAAATTATTAAACGGTTTTAAGGGCAATGCAAAAATCAATCTTAAAAAGTTTAAAGAGGCGCAAGAGCCGATGCAGTTTGCAATCTCTTTAACAGGAGAACCAACTCTTTATCCTAAAATTGGAGAACTTGTTGATGAATTACGGAAAATGGGAAAAACAAGTTTTATTGTTACAAATGGATTAGTTCCTGAAAGATTAATTGAAATGTCTAAAAAAAATCAATTACCAACTCAATTATATGTTTCTATGAATTCATCTAATGAGGGATTATATAATAAATGGCATAGAAGTTTAGAACCAAAAGCATGGGAAAAATTTAATCAAACTCTTGAACTTTTTCCTTCTCTAAAAACCAGAAAAGTGATTAGAATGACTTTAATTAAAGGTCCTAATGATAATATGAAAGATGAAATGCTTGAAAATTATGCCAAATTGATTTTAAAAGCATCTCCAGATTTTGTTGAAGTTAAAGGTTATATGGCAGTAGGATTTGCTAGAGAGAGGGATGGAATGGGTTATGATACTATGCCTAATTATGATGAAATTAAAGATTATGCAAAGAAGATTGCTAAGGTGCTTGGTTGGAAAATTCTTGATAAACATAAATTTTCAAGAGTGGTTTTGGTTGGGAAAGATAGAAAGAAAATGAAGATACAGGAGAGTGAGATATAATTGGTGTTTCATTTGAAACCACATAATAGTTTCATTTGAACCAAAAAGTTTATAAATAAAGTTTCATTTGAAACCATATGAAAATAGAAGACCCTTTAAGGAACTTTAATGAAAGTTTAGAAATTGTTAAGGAAAGTGTAGAAAAAGGTGTTTTAAAAAGACAAAGAAATATTGGATTTAATGTTTCTGTGGGTTCAGTTGATTTATTAGAATCTTTTTTACATAAAGAACAGATTATTAATCCTGGGACTATTTTAAAACATAATTGGTTTAGTTCAGCAAGACATGCAAATGAAAAATTAGATTTTGATTTTCCTGAAAAAGAAAAAATAATTAATTTAATTGTTGAAATTGAAGAAAAAAGAAATCTTCTTTGCTATGGGAAACCTCAAGCAGAAGAAACAATCGAGGGGATTATTAACAAATTGTATAAATTAATAAATATATCTGAGTCATTAGGCTTGAATATTAGAGGGAAGAATGAATAAATTAATTGCTTATTCTTATGGTTTTGTATCTTTTTTATCAGAACAGACAAAATATCTTGATAAAATAAATTCAATAATTTTATTTGGGAGTGTAGCAAGGGGGAAAGCAGGAAAAAATAGTGATGTGGATATTTTCATAAATGTTATTTTAAAAAATAAGAAAATTGAAAATGAAATTAAGGATATTAAGAAAAAATTTTATGAATCTATTAAATTTAAGAAATACTGGAAATTAAAAAATATTACAAATGAAATTAATATTATTATTGGGAGGATTAATAATTGGAAATTAAAAGATAGTATTTCTGGGGAAGCAATAACTCTTTATGAAAAATATTCCCAAAAAATTGATAAAGGAAAAAATAAAATTATTTTTTCATGGGAAAATATAAAACCTAATTCAAAACGGGTTTTATTTAATAAAAAAATATTTGGATTTAAACAAAAAAACAAAAGGTATGCTGGGTTGCTTGAGATATATAATGGAGAGAAATTAAGCAAAGGCACAATTATGTTTGATGTTAAATATTCTCAAGAAATTTTAAAAATATTCAGGAAATTTAAAGTAAAAGTTAAAATAAATAAAGTTTTGAAGTATGAATGAAAATTCTATTTAATTTTTTCATATTATTTTTAATCTTTTTAGGTTTTTATTAGGAATATTTTTACAAAAAAACAATCCCATCTTTAGTTAAAGCAGTAAACTTGATTCCAACAGGTTGATTTAACAAGGCAGAGATTAATGCCATATGTTCTTTTCCGTCGCCAGATGCAATTGAAAGTGCAACTTCTGTTCCTTTGATTTTGCCTTGGAATTTTTTTTGAATTTCCTGTTTTAAATCCATAATCCCAGAAGAGTTTATCTCAATAAATTCAAAATCTTTTTCAGAAATAAATTTTTTTGCAAAATCATTTCCAACAAGGAAAATATTATCCCATTCTCCTCTGTTAATCACTCCTGCAACTTGCGCCCATGTTCCTTTTCCTGCACCAAGAAATGCAACTAATTCCATTTTGTAAAAAACTAAGTTAAGTTTATAAATTTGTATGTGTTGTTTTAGTATAATAATTTTTAAAAACATTAAATAAATTTAAATAAGATGAGTAAGATAGGTTTAATGTTTGGAATAGGTATTTTGATAGGTGTTAGTTATTTAAGTTCATTAGTTGGGAAAGACATTATTAAGGATAAAAAAGAATTATCTAGTTTAGTAAAACAAGCAATCTCCATATCTGCTGGTCAAGATAAAATTTGGTCTCAAAATGAAAAAAAGAAATTTTTAGAAAAGAATGAATTAGACTATTTTTTCCTTCAAAAAGAGAATAATATTTTTTGTCAACCAGACGCTTATGAAAATGGTGTAAAATTGTATTCTGGAAAAACCTACTTAGGATTAATAACCAAAAAAAATTTGCAAAATTATATAAGGGAAGATAGATAATAAAATATATGAAAGACATTCCATTATCTGAAATAACTTTAAGAAAATATGAAAAACCTATTGGTTTAGAAAAAAGAGAGTTGATTAGGAAAATCTGTCTTTCTCTTGGATTACTTCAGCTTGGAGATTCAAGAGATGTTATTGTTGATATTCTTAGAGTTTTGATTGACGCTAATAAAGATAAAAAAAATCTTTCAAGTGAAGAAATTGGAAAACAAGTAAAAGAATTAAGAACAAAGTATTCTCTTGATGAAAGAGGTCTTGCGGAAAGTAATATTAGAAGACAATTAAAAAGGCTTAGGGATGCTATGTTAATTGAAAAGCAGAATAATGAATATTATCTTGCAGAACATGCAAGTTTAAAAGAAATTTTTGAAAATTCAATTGAGAAATTTGTTATTCCTCAAACAATAGAGAGGATTAAAGAATATTTAGAGGAGTTGGATAAATAAAATTTTTATTTATTAATATTTTATTAAAACAGAACTATCAAAAAAATTCAGATTATTCATAATTAAAATACCCATCTTTAGAATTACTAATAAAGAATATATTTAAAACTATAATAAATAAAAAAATAAAAAAGGGTTATCTTCTTTTTCTTCTTTTTTTCTTAGCTCTTTTTTTTACTTTCTTTTTTACTGCTTTTTTCTTTGCAGGTTTTTTTCTCTTAGCCTTTGCAACTGCATGTTTTGCTTTTTCTAATTTAACTACTTCTTTTTTTAATTTTCTAATAGCTACAGCAAATTGTTTCACAGTTTTTGGTTTTTTTACCATTTAAAATATCCCTCCTTTCAACCTCTTTTTAAAATAATCTTAAAATAATATTACAAACATTATATTTAAATCTTTCTTAAATTTAAAATTAGTGAATTTGGCTAATTTATCATATCAAAATTTCTAATGATTGATTTATTTTAGAAATTTAAAGGGGTAAGTTTTAAAAACCTTAATTTAATGTTTTAATTAACTACATCACTCTATCTCATTTTCTGAGTATGGGTGCATAGGTAGGGCAACATGAATGAAGAAAAGTTTTTTAAAGCAATAAAAAAACTCAGAAAAACTGAGACAAAACGGAATTTTGACCAGACAGTGGATTTAATTGTAAATTTAAAAAATTTTAATGTTAAAAAAGATTCTTTTAATATATTTATTCAAGTTCCAAATAAAATTAAAAACAGGAAAGTTGCAGGATTTTTTGAAAAAGATTCTGAATTGGTTGATACAATTAAAAAAAATGATTTTATTAAATTTAAAGAAAAAAAAGATACAAAAAAACTATTGAAAAAATATGATTTTTTTATTGCTAATGCTAAATTAATGCCTGCAATTGCTACAAGTTTTGGGCGAATTTTAGGGCCTGCTGGAAAGATGCCTTCACCTCAATTTGGTATTTTATCTGTTGAAGATGAAAATTCAATTAAGGCGGTTATTGAGAAAATTGATACCATTATAAGAGTTAGGATAAAAGAACCAAGTATAAAAATAAGTATTGGAAAAGAATCTTTAACAGACGAGCAAATTCTAAAGAATATTATGAAAGTTTATAACAAAATTTTAGAAAATCTGCCGAGGAAAAAAGATAATATTAAAAATATTTTAATTAAATTGACAATGAATAAGCCAGTTAAAGTTGAATAATGGAAACTAAAAAAACACAAAAATCAATAACAGATATTAAAAAAGAAAAGAAAAAACCTACTAAAGCACATAAGAAAAAAGAAAAATCTGTTAAAGATTTAGCAGAGCAGATAAAAAAATCAAGGACGCTGATGGTGGTTGATATTAAAGGTTTGCCGTCTAAACAGTTTCAAGAGATTAAAAAAATAATCAGAGAACATGTTTTAATCAAGGTTGCTAAAAAAAATATTTTAGTGAGAGTTATTAAAAAATTAGGCAAGGAATCTGCACTGGCTTTGGAAAAAGAAATCCGGGAAAATTGCGCATTTGCTATTTCTGATTTAGAAGGATTTGATTTAGCAGGGATTTTGGCAAAAAATAAAACTCCTATTTTCGCAAAAACAGGGCAAACAGCTTCTGAAAATATTGAAGTAAAAGCAGGATTAACAAATTTATTACCCGGGCCTGCAATCAGCGAGTTAAGTTCATTAGGGATTCAAATTGCTATTGAAGAAGGAAAGATTTCAATTAAATCTTCAAAGGTTGTTGTAAAAAAAGGAGAAAAGATTAATGAAAGTGCTGTGTCCTTATTTCAAAAATTGGATATCAAACCATTTGATATTGGATTAGAACCTATTGCTTTTTATGATTTTCAAACAGAGAAAATTTATTCAGATGTTAAAGTTGATGCTGAAGAAACTGTAAAAAATTTAAGAGATGCTTCTATGAAGGCGTTGGGGCTTGCTCAGAAAATTGTTTATTATTGCAAAGAAACAATTGGTTATTTGCTTGGAAAAGCAAATAGCAGGGCTGGGGCTTTGAAAAAATTTGAGCCTAAAGAAGAAGCTAAGCCTATTGAACAAACTGATAATTTTCAAAAACAAGATGGTGAGCAAGAGAAACCTAAAAAAGAATCTACAGAAGCTCTAAAAGAAGAATCAGAAAAACCAATAACAGATACTAAAAAGGAAGAAGTTAAAGAAAAAAAACCTGTTGAAGAAGCTCCTAAAAAAGAACTAACTACTGAAACTTTATCTGAAAAGCCAATAACAAATAATAAAGAAATTAAATCAAAAAATGAAACTGAAATTAAATCTGAAGAGGGAAAACTTGAAAAATGAATTTTTTAATCTGTGAAAATTTAAATAAATGTAAGGGGGTAAATTTAAGTAATGGAATATATATATGTGGCATTACTTTTGCATAAAGCAGGAAAACCTGTTGATGCTGAAAGCATAACTAAAGTTATGCAAGCAGCTGGTGCAGAAGTTGATGAAAACAAAGTGAAAAGCCTTGTTGCAAGCTTGAAAGATGTTGATATAGATAAAGAACTAGAGTCAACAATTATTGCAAGTGCAGCACCAGCAGGAGCCGCTCCAGCAGAAGGAGAAGCAAAAGCAGAAGAAGCACCAAAAGAAGAAAAGAAAGAAGCTGCAGCAGAAGGTTTAAGCGCTCTATTTGGTTAAACTTTTTTACTTTAACTTAAACCTGTAGAGCAAACTTAACTGTAGTTAGGTTGATTATTTCTAATCTCATAAATCTTTATTAAGATATTTCTCTAATTTTAAACTATGTCTTTAATAAATAAACAAAAACAGGTAGATGATTGGGTTCAGCAGTTTGACCCTTCTTATTGGCCACCATTAGAAAAAATGGCTAGGTTAACAGAAGAAGTTGGCGAACTAGCAAGAGAGATAAATCATAGGTATGGAACAAAAAAGAAAAAAGATTCTGAAGATAAGCAAGAAGTTGCTGATGAATTAATTGATATTTTATTTACCCTTATATGCATAGCAAATGATGAGGATATAAATCTTGAAAAAGCTTGGCAAAAAATGGTTGAAGAAAAAATGCAAAAGAGAGATATTAATAGGTGGAAAAAGAAAGATAATTTTCAAAAATGAATTTTCAATTTACAGATATGCAATCAACAAGGGAACTTTCTCAATTAACTGATTTTTTACATAATCAAAATCTAAATTATCCTTATTATGATGATTGGATTCAAAGAACAGAAGCAGAATTAGATTATGGGTGGAAACAAGCAATTCTTGCTTTTAGTTCTAGACAATTAGTTGGCGATTTAATCTATCAACAACATAAAAAAAATTCAAAATTTCTTGAACTAAAAAATATGAGAGTTTTGCCAGAATTAAGAGATAGATATTTTGCAAGATTTATGTTAAAACAAGCAGAGTTTGAAAATCAAAATTATGATGCAATAGTTTGCGATGCTCCTTCTGAATTTCCTGAAATAATAAGTTTTATGCAATCTTGTGGATACATCTCTATATTATCTAAACCTTTATATGATAATAGTGAACCTGAAACCTTTAAAAATCCTTTATTATTAGCATAAATATGCCTCTGTGCGACAATGGTACTCGAGCTGGCTTGAGACCAGTGCCCTTTGGGCTTCCCGGTTCGATTCCGGGCAGGGGCGTCCTACTTTTTGGAATATTTGATGGGTACAACTTTTATACAGGTTGTTATTAAATACTCGTTTGAGTAAAAATCTATGAAATTAGACCCATACAAACACGAAATAAGGTATAATAATTGGAAGGCAAACCTTAATGGTTTTATTCCTAAAATTAGCTAAGGATTTATTGAATTTACTCTAACTATCTCTAACATTGCTATGTTTATTCCCTCTCTTTTTCTTTTGTTGAATATTTTTTAGCAATTTCTTTAAGATTTTCTAAATCTAATAAAGCAACACTATTCATTATTTTAGAAAAAATTGTAATTCCTGTATTTAATTTTCT
>JAFCCB010000019.1 GCA_017610445.1 Candidatus Dojkabacteria bacterium | reverse complement strand
TTTTCTATTTCATCCTTGCCTAAAGGAAAACTTTTAACATTTCCTTTATCATTAACACTAATTTCAACACCCAACTCTTCATAACTTGGTTTATCAAAACCAGACAAAGAAATAAAATGCGCCTCATTATTAATATAAACCATTGCCTGAGAATCTGATGTTGCTCTTCCCTCATAAGCATTACTCAAATCAATCTGTGCTTGATTAACAACACTTGAATCAGGATAATTTTCAATCAACTTTTCCAAATATTCAATCTGCTTGCTCTTCATTCCAATCAAACCAGACAAACCAGCAGCAGCCTTTAAAGCCAAAGCACCATAAGCATCTTCATTATTATTCATATCATTTGGAAACTTCTTTTTCTCACCAGGATACAACTCCACAACTTCATTATAATTCTCAATCGCCTTATCATAATATTTCTTTAAATCAGGATTTTCATTTAAAACATCTCCTTCTACTTTAATATCTGATAGTTTTATGCCTTCATCCACCCAATTAGGATTTTCTTTATCTAAAACATGAACATCCTCTTCTTTAATTTCATTATTTCTATTATGTATTTGATCACCAAAATAATCATAAAGATTAAGTTCACCAGTTGTAACTGCAGCCCAAGTTTTTCCTAACCAATTTTTTTTAGAATACTTATCCCTAATCCTTCCAACCAAATCCCCAATCCTCTTATTCTTAAAACTTTCAGCATCATCATTTGTTTTTACTAAAACAACAAACTTCCCTTTTTTATCCAGAGTTTTCCCAACATAAGCAACATAAATATTTTTTTTATCCTCTTTATCTCTCTTCACAAAATTCCCTACTTTATAATTCCCCTCATCATTATCCCCCCCTTCTAATCCAATATCTGCACTTTGCAAAATTAAATTAACTCTTCCAGCATCTCTGCAATTTAAGCTTATTTTTCCTCCTCCAACATCACTTTTTTCAACACTAATCACACTGCACCTGCCATCTAAAAATGTACTTCCTTTAGTAACCCATAAATGTTTATCATCAACTTTTAGCAAAGCTTTTTCACTTGGATATCCAATATCTTTCAACTGAATATTCATTCCAGCAGCACAATAATAACCACCTAAATAAATATCCCGAGAAGTTTCTCCTTTTTTTAAACTAACACTTGCTTCTTTATTAACAGCATCTCTATAAATAGAAACTCTTGCTCCTTGCTCATCAACAGAATCCAGCTTAATAAAACCCTTGCCATTCCAAAAACCATAATCTTTGTAAATATTCTGCCAATCTTCATTATTTATTGCAGTTAAAAAAAAGTCCTGCTCCCCCACCCCAAAAACCCCTTCTGCATCATAATCAATAACAGCAGTAACATTTGCCTCAATCCATTTAGGCATATCTTTCTCACTTTCAATTCTTTTCAAAACAACAACCAAATAACCAACATTATCAACAATCGGCGAACCAATTAATTCATTACTTCTTCTTACACCAACTCTCGCAGGGTAATAACTAATTCCAGAAATTCCTTTGGGATAATCTCCTTTAAAATGAATGCTTCTTATTTTTGTAATATCAATTAAAGGATTAACCTGAACACTTGAAACCTTACAAAAAACAGGAACATTCTGCTCTTCAAGCAGATCACTTCTCACAACAGCAGGGCTGCATCCTCCAGGAGGAATTTGCAAAATAACATCCTGCCTTTCTTTGCAGTCGTCTCTCTCAAAATTGCTCCAATACTCTTTTGGATTTACACCAGCACCTAAACTAAACCCAGGTTGTGTAAATTGGGGATTTGTAACAGCACCATAAACCCGATATGGCGCTCCTGAAAAACTTGACTGAATATCCCCTCCGTAAAACTGCGCAGATATCAAACTTAAGTTTACAATTAATAAACTAAAAATCAATAAACCAATAACTCTTAATTCCTTACACAAAATCCCCTGTTGTTCTCGCTTTATATTTTTTAAGTTATTAATATTCAACATTTTTTCATTTATTAGTTTTATTTTAATATCTTTATAACAATTTTCCTTTAATTTAGTTTATGAGTATCTTAATCTTCTCATTAGCTTAGCTAAATATTTTTTAAGTTAATAGTTATTTATTCTATCTTTAGTTTACTCAAATATCACATCTAACCCCCTTGTTTCAACATTATTATAATTAACCTGCAAATCCTCAACTTTAGCTGGCTTTCCAAATGAGTCAGCATTAATAATTAATTTTTCAGCGCCATCAAGTTCTGATTCAGTAACATAATAATTTTGAGTTCCTCCTCCTGAAACAGCAAAACTAATAATCTGGTCAGGAACAACCAAATCAAAACACTTCTCTTCAGTCATTCCAAACATTCCAAAAACTCCTGTTTTAGGAACATCAACACATTTCTGACTAGTGCTTCCCTGCAGATTAATCTTTGAATCAGAATAAACATAAACTTTAATTTCATACTGCCCTTCTGTCAGTTTAATTTTCTTTTGCTCAGGATAAGCAATTGTCTGCACATCACTATCTTTACTAAAAGTAACAACAGCATAATCTCCACTTAAATTAACTCCTGCTTTATGAATTTCTAAATCTAATTCATACTCTCTGTCTAAAACAATATTCGCAACACCAGATTCAACACTTGAAATCTGGTATTTTTTGGTTTTGTAGCCATCAGCACTTGCTAAAATAAATCCATTAACACATTGAGGAAAGTCAGCAACAAGCACAGCATCATCACCGCTTTTCTCTGTCTTTCCAATCCTGCAAACAGTATCAAAACACTTGAACTTTACATCTGCTTCAACAGGCTCTAAATTAGTATTATAAGTATAAACACTCATCTGAGTATTTTTCTTCTCGCACAATTCAGGAACAACATCAGGAAGCCCCTCAACATCCAATGCTTTACGAGGATTATTTTTATCAATACTTACAACAACCGGAAACTGAAACATTTCATTTCCAGAATACAACTGAATTAAAACAGGATATGCAAAATCATAAACAAAATGATAAGGAGTATAGCAAAAACCCAGCATTCCCAATCCTTCCTGCAAACCAATTGGCTCAGCCATCAACATTCCATCTTCAGAAGGCCAAACCTGCATTTTCATCGGCCATTCAGCAGAATACATAAAATTAACATTAACATCCACACTTTCACCAATATCACTAACAAAATATTTATCTGCACTTGAATAATAATTCCCTTTTAATTTCATAGCAGGAACATTCACTTCTAAAGCATTTATTAAATCTCGCCTGACATCATCAACACTCCAGATTTTAGGACTACATCCAATCTCACTTCCATCCACAGGAGCATACAATCTTAAAATATCAACACCATAATTTTCCAAAAACATATTTTCTTTATTATTCAAATAAATTTTCTTAGCCAAATCATAAAACTTGCCTAACTGAGAATTTACAGAAACAGAATGGCCTGTCCCTCTCCAACTTGCATCTCCTTTGCTTATGCTCAAATCCTGTTTAACATCTGCAGAAATAGAACCACTATTAATTGCTGTTTTAATATCTGCCTGCCCAAAATCAATAATAAAACCCTGTTTCTCAAAAAGAGAAAAATCACATTCATTTAGCCTCTCATCTAAATAATCATTTAATTGCTCCTGCATTTTTTGTTTGCTTGGAATCTGTTCTTCTATCACCCCATTTCCAGAAATATAATACCAATAAGGAATTCCAATTCCAAAAAAACTTAATTGAGATGAAAAAGGCATATATTCACTTCCAGGAGAAAAATCCGGCTGTTCAATATAACCCCCCTGCTCTCCTAAAATCAATGCACCATTTCTCATCTTTAACACAGCTTAAATAATAATTATAAACTCCCTCAAATTCAGAAGGAACTTTCGGCTGAAAAACTCCATGCTTCAGTACAAAATACAAACCAACACCAACAACAATTACAATTGCTAAAATAATAAATATTGTAACTTGAGCGTTTAGACATTACTGAATTATTATTAAATAAAATGTCTGAACGCGAGTTTGAGCGTTTGCATTTAAGTAATTGTTTGTCCATAGTATGGAAATGCGAACGCGAGTTTGAGCGTTTTGAGTTTAGTATCTTATTATTAAATAAAAACTCAAAATGCGAGTTTGCTTTCTTCTCTTTCATTTCAAAATTATTTAGCATTTTTACTCTCCTTCTTAATCTTCTCTTTTATCAAATTAATAATTTCTGTATTAATATCTTTATTAATCATCTCTTTAAATTTTTCCCAGGATTTTTCATCTTCTATTAAAAGTAGGTATTTTTTCATTTTAAATTTTATTGCAGTTTAAAAGACAGGAAATTTTTGATTTTCCTTATTTAAATCTTTTTTCACTACCTAAAGTATAATATAACATATTTAAATCTTTCTTAGTAACTTATTTACTTAATAACTTACTTACTAAGTAAAATTATAATGTCAAAAACAAAAAAATAAGGGCGCCAAACCCTAAAAAATCATAAAAGTTTTTGGTGGCTTCAACTCCATTTAATAAAAATTAAAGTAATTGAACTCAAGAATTGCCCAATTTAAAGACATAGTTCATCATAACTTACAAACTTTTTTTAAAAATACAAAATAAACTTTAAAAATCTTCAAAATTTTAATTTTGAATGAGTTAAAAGACTTTCCCAAAAGTCTTTTAAACCCATTTTCTCTCATCACTCTATGAAAATTCCAAAAAAAATCAACAGATTCTGCCCTTTTTGCAAAAAAATAACAGAACAAAAAGTAGATTTAGTCAGCACAGGAAAAAAAAGAGGCACTTTAAAATATGGTTCATTATCAAGAGCAAAATTAAGAGGGCAAAACAGGGGAAAAGGAAATAAAGGAAGATACAGTCTTCCGCCAATTAAAAAAAGAAAACGAAAAACAAAAGCAACTACAAAAAAAGTAAAAATTTATACATGCCAGGAATGTAAAAAATCAACTCAGGCAAAAAAAGGTTTAAGAATATCTAAATTATTAATTGAAAAAAAATAAACCAATAAAATACTAAATATTACATTAATATTTATAACTTACAAAAACATAAGTTTGAGGGGGTATACTTAAACACTCAAATCATCTCATCAAAAGAACATAATATTTATAAGATTCCAAAATAAAATAATAACACAAACTAAAAAATTAAAGAAAATAAAATGCCAAAACCCATAAAAACAACAATAAAAAGGAAAAAATTTTTTGAAGTAAAAATCCCTTTATTAAAAACAAAAATAGAATTAACAGGAAAGACAATTGAAAATTTAAAAGACAGAGTGATAAGATTAGACTTAACACGGCAGTTAAGAGGAAAAAGTGTTGAAGCAAATTTTAAAGTCAAAATAGAAGATAATCAAGCAATTGCACAGCCAAAAAAAATCACGCTAATGCCCTACTTCATAAAAAGGATGATCAGAAAAAGAATAAGCTATGTTGAAGATTCTTTCACAGCCAAAACTCAGGAAAGTTTAGTAAAAATCAAGCCATTTTTAATAACAAGAAATAAAGTTTCAAAAGTAGTCAGAAAAACTTTAAGAAATTTAACAAAAAACTGGATAGAAGATTATTTAGCTGAAAAAAAAGACGATGAAATTTTTGAGGATATCCTTGCAAACAGGCTGCAAAAACCCCTCTCTATAAAATTAAAAAAAACATACCCCCTTTCATTATGTGAAATCAGAATTTTAGAAATTCTCTATCCATTAAAACCAGAAGAAATCCCAAAGATAAAACTTAAGAAACAAAAAGAAATCAAAGAAATAATAAATCAGTCAGCAGAAATAGAACAGGAAAAAATCAAAAAAGCTGAAAAAGAAATTAAAAAAACACAGGAAAAAGCAGAAGAGATTACAAAAAAACCAAAACTTCCTGCAAAGAAAAAAGCAGAGAAAATAAAAGAAAAACCAAAAAAGAAAACAAAAACCACAACAACGAAAAAAAAGTAATCAAAATCCTTTTAAAGCTTCTGTCATTAAATTTCTCATGCCTGCGTAGCTCAGTTGGTTAGAGCGGTGGTTTTGTAAACCATAGGTCGGGGGTTCGACTCCCTCCGCAGGCTTTTCTATAGAAAAGTATAAAAAGACTGACCTCTTAGTATAGAGCATGTCTTCAACAAAACAAATAGCAAATGAATCTGAATTAAGATTTGCTTCAGAATTCGTAAGAAAGGGTTGGTATGTTTTCTTACCTTATGGAGAAGATAGCCCAGTAGATTTATTGATATCAAAAAAGAGGATCTTTAAAAGAGTTCAAGTCAAAGCTAGCAAACCCAAAAATGGAATAATTTCCTGCAAATTAAGATCAACAAACAATTGGCAAGATAAAAAATACTCAAAAAAAGACATAGATTTTTTTGCATTATATGATTATGAAAATAAAAAAGGATATCTGATACCAATAGAAAAAGTTGATGGAATGTCTGAAATAAAGATAAGATTATGCAAACCCAAAAACAATCAAAAAAAGAGGGTGCGTTTAGCAAAAGACTATATTTATTTTTAAATCGCAGGTTCAAATCTCTCTGGGGGCTTTTAAAATGATGTGGCAGGATATTGTACTTATGATTGGGAACATCCTCTTAGGTTATGCTCTAATCCCGCAGGTAATAAAAGGATTTAAAAACAAAAAACCAAATATAGCATTTCAAACAGGCGGAATAACCTTTTCTGCATTGCTTGCCATAACAATTGTTTACTTCTCACTAAACCTAATTTTTTCAGCAGTAATTTGTTCATTTAACACTTTAATGTGGCTGACACTTTTCATACAAACAATAATCTACAAATAATTTCTTACAAGCTTTTTAAGGATTTGAAATTCTAAAAAAAATCTTTTCTTCAGTTAATTCCTCTAAAATTTTAGAATCAAAATAATAAGTAGAACTCTCAACACAGATATCCTGCAAATAAACGTCGCAACTATACTCTCTTATAAAGCATTTGCATTTATAAAAACCAAAGGTTAAATTATTTGAATAAGAAACAAGCTTTCCTATCCCACATTTTTCTAAACAAAAATCTTTAACCTCATTATTTTTTTATAATTAAAAGAACAGATTATCAAAAATAACATGACAATTAATAAAATAATAGCCAAAATCCAAATAGATTTATTGCTCTTTTTTATATAAATATAAAGTTTTTCTTTATTTATAAAGATTAATCCTCCTCCACACTCTCTGCCTTTTTATCCACAATTAAAATATTTGCAATCTCCTCAGAAATATTCACAGCATCTCCTTTCTTAAAAGGCCCTAATTTATTTCCCTCTAAATCTAAAAACTCCTCTGTATCTTTAATAAAAACAACCATTTTATTCTTAGATTTCTTATTTTCTTCTGCTCCTTTCAGCATCTTCGCTACTTCTTTGTCGCTTTTCGCCAAACATTTCATAATCCCATCAAAACTTTCTTTTTCAACAGCAAGCATATTTTCAAAATCCCTCTTGCTAATCCCTGTTTCAGCAGCAACAAACGCTAATTCCAAAATCTTCTTCTTCCTTCTCAGCATCAACTCTCTAAAAATAGCAATTGAATTTTCAAACTGTTTTTTTGTTTTTGCAATTGTATCAGAAAAATCATCATTTTCCTTGTCTACAATTTCTTTTTTATCTTTCAAATAAGCTGCAACCTCTTTAATAAAACTCTTAGGAATTGGCTGTAATTGTTCAGAATATCTTTCCTTTCTCAAAGCATCATAAAGTTCATTGTATGTTATCATTTTAAATAATCTGGAATTGGAAATTTATTGTATTCATCAAAAAGTTTTTTTCCTTTTAATAATCTTGAAAAACATTCTGCTTCTAATTTACAATCTTCCAAAGCCCCATGTTTTTTTCTTTCATCTCTCATTCCAACAAACTCCAAAATTTGAGGCAAGCCCATTTTACTTTTTCCATTTTCAATTAAAAGTTTTCCATAAACCTGTTCATATTTTGTCTGTGCTAAAGTTTGCAAATCAAAAGTTCTGTGTTGCAAAGGAAAATCTAAAGAATATTTTTCAGATTTTATCTTTATAAAACTCCAATCAAAACTCCCAACATTTTCTCCTGCAATATAAAAATCCCCTTGCTTTTTTATAAAATCAAAAAATTCAATCAGAACTTGTTTTTGAGAAAGTCTATTAGAATCTCTAATTTCTTCTTTACTCTGACCATTTATTTCTAATGCCTTAGAATCAATCTCATCATCCTCGTCTAATCTGCAGTAACTTTGATAAGAAATATTAGGTGCTTCAAATTTTAAACTTGCTATTTCTAAAATTCCATGTTTATTAGGGTCCAATCCGCTTGTTTCGATATCAACAATAATCATCTTCTTTTATTCTCCTTGATTTTGCTGTATTAAAAAATTCCAAATTTTTTATATTAACAACTATCATGTTCAATCAAAAATCCAAAATCCTTTATAATGTTTATTGTAATCTTAATCATATATCAACCTAATCCTTAACATTAATTTCTGGCATAAAAAATAAATTAAACTCACTAAATTCATACACATTAAATTTCCACAGAATTACAATAAAATCACTTACCCAAACCAGTCTTTTCCATAAACTCCTTACCATACATCTTGCCCAAACTTCCTTTCTTCGCCTGCTTTTCATTAAATTCCTCGCTTTTATTTTTGCCATTTCCATAAACTAAAACCGGCACAGGGTCTGCACTATGCATTTTCAGTTTGCACGGAGTTGAATGGTCACAGGTTACA
Source organism: Candidatus Dojkabacteria bacterium (assembly GCA_017610445.1). Classification (GTDB taxonomy): domain Archaea; phylum Nanobdellota; class Nanobdellia; order Pacearchaeales; family GW2011-AR1; genus ARS1285. The sequence continues at coordinate 6,808 of JAFCCB010000019.1, read as the reverse complement.
ACAACTTTAATATTCTTATCTTTAACAAATCTCCTTAAAAAGCTAAAAAATTTAGAATCAACAATCTCAAGCATATTTTTTTTATCATACGGCTTGTTATCATGCCCTGGAATATCTGTCTCTTTAAACTGAATATAGCACCCAAGAAAATTCTTATGCTTTTTTTTAATTGTCTTAACTGCAAATTTAATTGACTTATTTAAACCATCATACAAATTCTGATAAACATCTATTTTCTTTAATTCAGGGTATTTAAAAGAAAAATTTGTCATCCCCATCATTTTTGCAATCCCAATTTCCAAAGGCATTGAATTAATTGACATCCAGCTCTTATATTTTTTAATTTTAGGAATCTCAATCCCACCACCACGAGTAAAAAGCATATTAGCAGAAAGCAAGCCCTTTTTTTTCCGAATAAAATTAACTTGATGATTTTCTAAAATTTTATGCGCCTGAGTTAAAAAATCATTTAAAACATTCGCTGTGTATTTAGAATTTTCATCATCATCTAACGGAACTGCAAATTTAAAATTATCATTAGAGGTTCCAGGCATCCATTCAGGGTCAGTATTGCTAATATTATCTGAAAATCCTCCCCTGAAAACCAAAACACCCCTGTGCTGAACTGCAGGATAAAACTCAAACTTGCATGGCAGTTTAACTTTCTTATTCAAAACCTTGGCTAAACTCTTGGCTTCTTTTGTAGTTAAAGTTCTTCCAGCTCGCCTGTCAATAACTTTTTTACTTTTCAAATTATCAATAGTCCCAAAATTAGTTCTCAAAGCTAAATCTCCTCTTTTTAATTTTACATTTAAACCAATTGCTTCATAAACTCCTCTCCTGCTCAATAAAGGATTATTACCAAAAATAGAAACTAAAGCATTATCACTTCCAGGAACAGTTTTTTCGTCAATAGAATACATAAAACCCATCTTGCCTTTTTTAACAAACCAGTCTAAGTTGGGCATTTCAGCTGTTTCAAAACAGGTTTTTCCACCAAAAACCCTAACACCTAATCCACTTGCACCATCCAAAATTATTAATATCTTTTTCATAATAAAACATAGAGTTCCTGATATAAAAAACTAACTGAAACCAAATATTAGTAATATCCAAAAATAAGAGAGGTTTTTGAAATTAAAATAAGTTAATGAAATGCTTAAACTATTTAGAGCAAAACCTAAAATTTATCTCTTTAAATCTTTAATAACCTGCAATTAAATTAGTGTGTGCCCAGCCATAAAATAGCGAAGAATATTATAAAGAATTAAATATCTAAAAATTATCCTATTCTTAAACTTGCTCTTCCTTCTGTATATTTTTATTAATTTCTACAATCTTCTTATTCTTGTCTTTTTCAAATTCAAAGGCATAATCATCTAAAAAATTTTGCAAAGTGGTTATTAGTAAAAAAATAATAATAAAAACAAACAAAAAACATTATAAATCTTCATATCCTACCAAAATCATGTTCAAAAAATTTAAAGAAAAATTAAAATCCTGGATAGGGAAATCAAAAGAAAAAATAGTTAAAACTGCACCAAAAGCAGAAAAAGAGGAAAAAGAAACAGAAGAAGAGAGATTAGAAATAATCGATGAAAACGAGAACATAATAGGAGAAGAAAGTAGGGAAAAAATTCACGAAGAAGGATTGCTTCATAGGGAGATTCATGTTTGGGTTTATAATAATAAAGAGGAAATATTATTTCAGAAACGCGCTCCAGATAAAGATACATTTCCTAATTTATTTGATGCTTCTGCTGGGGGGCATGTAGATATTGGAGAAGATTATGTTTCTTCTGCACTTAGAGAACTTGAAGAAGAAACTGGAATAAACGCTAAAAAAGAAAATTTAGTATTAATTGGAGAGTTTAAGAAAAAAACACATGATAAATCTACAAATAAAACTAATTATGCTATAAGAAAAATCTATGCATATTATTTTAAAGGCAAAAAAGAAGAATTAAGTTTAGAAAAAAACAAAGCAACCAAATTAAAATTTTGGCCAATTAAAACCTTATTTAATCTATCAAAAGAAGAAGAAAAAGAGTTTATTCCAACCCTTTTTTCAGAGGAATATATTGGATTTTATAAAAAAATTGAAAATCTAGCAAAGGAAAAACCAAAAAAACAAATAATAGAAGAAGAACCTAATTTAAAACCAGAAGAACAAGGAACAGCAATAAAAATAGAGCAAAAAATAGAAGAACAAATCCCTCAGGAAGAAATTGATAGAGAACTGAAAAAAACAGAAAAGCCCACTAAAAAATCATTGTTTAGTAAAATAAAATCTAGTTTCTCATACAAAATCTCAGAAAAAGATTTTAAGGATATTTTTAATGATTTAGAAATGCTCTTTTTAGAAAATAATGTTGCTTTAGAAGTTGTAGAAGATATAGAGAAAAAACTCTCAGAAAAATTAATTGGAAAAGAAATTAAAAAAAATGATTTAGAGCAGGAAATCAAGCAGGAACTAAAAAATACTTTAAATGAAATTTTAATTGAACCAGATAATCCTTTGGATATAATCAAAGAAAAAAAACAATCAGAACACAAACCTTTTGTTGTTCTTTTTTTTGGAATAAACGGAACAGGAAAAACAACAAGCATAGCAAAAATAGCTTACCTGCTTCAGAAAAATAATCTCTCAGTTGTCTTGGCAGCAGCAGATACATTCAGAGCTGCCTCAATTGAACAAATACAAATTCATGCAGATAAATTAAAAATTCCTTTAATCAAGCAGGATTATGGCGCAGACCCTTCTGCAATAGGTTTTGATGCGATAAGATATGCAGAAAAACACAAAATAGATGTTGTTTTAATTGACACAGCAGGAAGAATGCATACAAAAACAAACCTCTTAGCTGAAATGGATAAAATTTGCAGAATTACAAAACCTGACTTAAAAATTTTCGTAGCAGAAAGCATAGCAGGAAATGATGCAACAGAACAGGCAAAAACATTTAATGAAATAATTAAAATAGATGGCTCAATCTTAAGCAAGGCAGATATTGATGAAAAAGGCGGAACAATAATCTCAGTAAGCCATGCAACTCATAAACCTATTTTTTATTTAGGAGTTGGTCAAGGAATAGGTGATTTGAAATTGTTTGATAAGCAGGAGTTTATAGAAAACTTAGGATTATGATCTAACTTCATTCCTTAAAGACCTTTAAAAAGCTTTTCTGTAGACTCATTCAATCCACCAACCTCTGGCAAATTACCTATTTTGGTTATCTTTTTTCCAGTTTCCTCCTCATAAACTCGTCCCAGCCAACTAGAACTTGCAAGAAGATGAATATAATTTGAACTGCATGCAACATCATATTTATCATCATTAGTTTCATTAAATTTTTTTCTGCTATCACTATATGCCTTACTCCAATAAATAACTTTTTCTATTGCATGTTCAAGTCTTTTATCCATCTTAAAAAGGTTCTCTATCAAACAAAGATTAATTATTTTTAAATATTTCCAAACAAAACCAAAAATATAAAAAACACTATAAACCCTGAATATTTATTAAAAACATGTTATCAAGACTATCTTCAGCATTAAAAAAAGGTTTTGACAAAATAGCAGGAGCTATATTCATTGACAAAAAAACAATTGAATCTGTTGTTAAAGATTTACAAAGAGCCTTAATTCAGGCAGATGTAAATATTCATTTAGTCAAAGAAATTGGGGATAAAATAAAAAAAGCAGCAGAAAATGAAAAAATAAAAGGAATTGAAAGAAAAGAGCATTTAACTAAAATCCTGCATGATGAAATTCTTAATCTTTTAGGAAAAGAAAAAAAAGGGCTTCAAATAAAAAAAGCAAAACAAACAAAAATTATGCTTATTGGATTATATGGTTGTGGAAAAACAACCACAACAGCAAAACTTGCTTCTTATTACCAAAAAAGAGGATTTAAAACAGCAATCTTAGGACTTGATGTTCATCGCCCAGCAGCATCTGAACAACTAGAACAATTAGGGAAACAAATAAAAACTCCAGTATTCACAGATAAAAATGAAAAAAATCCATTAAAAATCTACAAAAAATATGAAAAACAATTAGAAGAATATAATTTAATAATCATTGACACAGCAGGGAGGCATAATTTAGATAAAGAATTAATTAAAGAAATAAAAGATTTAAACAACAAAATCAAACCAGATTATAAAATTTTAACAATTCAGGCAGATATCGGACAATCAGCAAAACAACAAACACAAGAATTTCAAAAAGCATGCGGTATTAATGGGGTGATTATTACCAGAATGGATTCTACTGCAAAAGCAGGAGGAGCTTTAACAGCCTGTCATGAAACAAATGCCCCTGTCTATTTTATTGGAACAGGAGAAAAAACAAATGAATTTGAAACATTTAATCCTCAATCATTTATCTCACGGCTTCTTGGATTAGGAGATTTAGAAGGACTTTTAGAAAAAGTTCAGTCAGCAGTAGATGAAAAATCACAAAAAAAATTAAAATCAAAATTAGAAAAGGGAGAATTTAATTTAAGGGATTTACAACAACAATTAAAACAGATGAAAAGCATAGGTTCCCTCAGCAAGATTGCTGAAATGATTCCTGGTTTAGGGAAAGCAAAAATCCCTGAAAATCTTTTAGGAACTCAAGAAGATAAAATAAAAAATTGGCAGCATGCAATTAACTCAATGACAGAAGAAGAAATTAATCACCCAGAAATAATTGAAAAACAAACAAGCAGACTTAATAGAATTGCAAAAGGAAGTGGAACAGCAACTTCAGATATTAGACAGCTTTTAAAACAATATAAAATGCTTAAAGAAATGACTCAAGGTGGAATGTCTGAAATAGATCCAAGCCAAGGATTATCTCAAAAACAAATGATGAAACTTGCAAAAAAGTTTGGGAAGAAAATGAAGATATAATCTAATTATACCTCCATAACAGCAAAAACTCTTGGATAAGTAGCTCCATCTTGCTGAACATTACTATTTGTTCCTTTCCATTGAACTTTAAAAGTATGACTTCCTGCAGGCAAATTCTTTTCTAACCAAATCATACTAAAATCATTTTGCCAAGCACCATCTCCTGCCTCAGTTAACATTTGATGCCTATTAGTTCCATCAACACTAAACCTAAGAGTTCCAGCAACATTTGTATTTCCAGAAGCTTCTATATTACCAGAAAACATCAAAAAGACATCTCCTCCATTGGTATTCATATTTATAGTCATGTTATTCATATCTGCCCAATTAGTTCCTGCCTGAATATTTGTAGTTCCAACAACCTGAACACTTTGAATTGCTCCACCCCCTTCAATCTCATCAGCACTATGTCCATGAATTTGCCATTTAGGAGTTTCACTATTTGTAGCAATAATATACCCAACCCCCACCAAAAACACAACTATCGCACTCAAAAGCCACAAATCTTTTTTCTGAATATTAATATTAATTGACATTTTACTCCTTTTTTATAAAAATAATAATGATTAGATATTTAAATATGTTTTGATAAGATCCAATATAAAACTTATACTCTACTCTATTCCAAACTGCAATCATACACAAAAAATAAAAGAATTTTTAAAAAATAATAATTTAAATTTAATAGAAGAATTAGTTAATAAATTTTTGAAGGAAACCAAAATTATCTAAAATAAAATGCAAAACAAAATCCTCCAACAAGGGGCAGAAGCAATTATCTCTTTAGATAACAACAATCAAATTCTAAAAAACAGAATTAAAAAATCATATCGCTTTCCAGAATTAGACAACAAACTAAGAACAAGACGTGCAAAATCTGAAGCAAAAATTATAGAAAAACTAAAAAACATTATCAATGTCCCAAAAATAATCAAAACAGAAGATGATAAAATCACAATGCAATTTATCGACGGCAAAAAACTTTCAGATAATTTAGAAAAACTTGACTATAAAAAAATCTGCAAACAGATCTCAGAAACACTCACTAAACTTCACAACCAAAATATTATTCATGGAGATTTAACAACTTCAAATATGATTTATGCAGAAGATAATAAACAAAAGCTCAATATCACTAATTCTAAAATATCTAAAGCTACTCAAAACAAAACTAAAAATAATAATAATAATAATAATAATAATAATAATTTCAAGATATATCTTATTGACTTTGGACTCGGTTTCCACTCCCGTAAAATCGAAGACAAAGCAGTTGATCTCCACCTGCTCAAGCAAGCCTTAGAAGCAAAACATTTTAAAATAGCAGATGAATGTATAAAGATAATCCTCAAAAATTATAAACCAAAACAATACAAACTTATTATAAAAAGAATTCCAATTATTGAATCAAGAGGAAGATACAAAAATAAACACCACTAACTAACAAAATATTAAGCGAGAACTACTGAGATTAAGTGCTTCATAATCTAAAGATTATTAGTAAAAAATAAATAAAAAAGTAAAATGCCAAGAAAAAATATATTCAAAACAAAGAAATTAACTTTAGATTATAATGGAAAATATTTTGTTCTTTTAAAAAACAATAATGAATTAGGAAGCAATTATGATTTAAGAGGTGCTTATAATCTTTTAATTACAATTAAAAAAGAAATTAAAAAACAAAAACATCAAGAATTATATAAATTAAAAGAATTTAATCTAACTTCTAATGCAAAAGAACAATTAGAAATATATAAGGAAGGAAAACTAGAATCAAAAACACAGCCTAAATAGGCTCTGTTGAAAAAGTCCTCAGGGTAAAATATATCTACCCTGAAAACTAAGTGTTATCGAGGTGATAACACTATGGTAAAAGAGGTTAAGTTAGTTAAAAAAGTTAATCAGTT
>JAFCCB010000054.1 GCA_017610445.1 Candidatus Dojkabacteria bacterium | reverse complement strand
CCAAGATTGTTTTCAGAGATTATTAGCATTATTTCTGAACTTGTTTTAGAAGTAAGGATTAAAGTAAATAAAGAAGGAATGAGTATTCTTGCAATTGATCCTGCTAATGTTGCTATGGTTTCTTTTAAACTGCCGAATACTGCTTTTTCAGAATTTGAAGTTGAGAGTGATGAAATTTTGGGTGTGAGTTTAGAGAGTTTAAAGGCGGTTTTAAGAAGATGCTCTGCTGGAAGTGTTTTAATAATGCAGAGGCAGGAAAATGAATTAAAAATAGAAATCATAGATAGGATTAAGAGAGAGTTTAATCTTGCATTAATAGAAATTGAAGGTGAGGAAAAAGAGATTCCAAGTTTGGATTTTACAAGCAGAATTGAAATGTCTTCTGCTGATTTTTCAGAAGCGATTGAGGATTGCAGTGTTGTTGCTGATTCTTGTTCATTTGTTTCAGAGGCAAATAAATTCACGATTCAGGCAAAAGGTTCTCTTAATTCATTTAAGTCAGAATTTACAGATGAAATAAATATTCAGGCGCAGGAAGCGAGTTCAAAGTATTCTCTAGAGTATTTGCAGAAAATAATTAAGGCAGGGAAAATTACAGACAAGACAGTAATTAATTTTTCAACAGATTATCCATTAAAATTAGAGTTTAACACTCCTTTAATTGGATTAAGTTTTATCTTGGCTCCGAGAGTTGAGAATGAGGATTGATTTCTTAAAATGAAAGTAATAAAAACAATAGAAATGGTTGAACCAAGAGTCCCTTTAGCAGAAATAGTTAAAGGAGATATTCTAGAGATGAGAGATGGTTCTTTAGAATTAGTTATTGGTGTAACTTCTCATATATACACATTAAAAAGAAATTTATTAAATAATACCCTATTAATAGATAGGATAATTTATAGGAAATCTGATGCATATAATAAAGTTTGGGAAAAATATAGAATTACTAGTTTTATTAAAGAAAATTCTGAGTATAATGAATTAGATAAACAATTAGAAAGCACTGGTTTGTAAATGAAAAAATTCCATAAAAAACCTAATATGGCCAATGCCTTAATTTTAAATAAAGATAATTATTGCCTGCTTGTTCATAATATTAAAAATGGGCAGAATAAATGGAGGTTTCCAGGAGGAAAATTAAAGAGAGAAGACAAAAATCTTAAAACGTGTGTTATTAGAGAAATTGAAAAAGAAATAGGATGCAAAATAAAAATTAGAAAAAAAGTTTTAGAGGATTATAAAACAACAACCCCTGAAGGGAATTTTCTATGCAGGACTTATTCTGCAGAAATAATTGAAGGCGAACCTGAAATAATGAAAAAAGAAAAAACAGATAAATTAAGATATTTCAGCTACAATAATTTATTAAACTTAAATGAAAATAAAGTTCTTGCGCCTAATTTAGTTTTAGCTTTGCCTAAATTAAGAGAGTATATGGATTAATTTTTTAATTATAAATATTTTTTCTATAACCTATTCTTAAAACAATAATTTTGTTTTTAGAAATAATAATATCAACAATTGCCCTGTATTTTAAAACTCTTAATCTCCATAATTTGTATCCTTGTAATCTTTTTAAAAATCTAAATGGATTTTCCCTTAATGAATATATTTTATTTAAAATAATTTCCTTATCTTGCTTTGAAATTTTTTTGAGAAAATTTTTGGATTTTTTTGATAATTCTATGGAATACATTTTATTTAAGAACTATACCAAACTCTTTTGCAACCTGTTCAATAGGAATAGTCTCTCCTCTTTTAACTTCTTCTAATGCTTCTTTAATATCCTCAATTTCTTCGTTGCTAAGAGTTTCTTTTTCATATTCATTTAAAAGATTATCTAATACCTCTTCATAAGATTCTCTTTCATATCTTTTAATTATCTTTAATCTTTCTAAAATATTTTTGCTGATTTGAATAGTTGTTTTTTCCATTTATGTATTAGTTATAATTACTATATAAGTCTTTCTTATTTCTGGATAAGACAATTTGTTTTGTTTAACAAAACATTTATAAATATCTATGTGTATTCATAATAATATTGATAGTAACATTAATAGTAATACTAATAGGTAAATACTTATGAATACTCAAATTAAAAGAGAAATATTAAATCTTTTGGGGAAAGAGAATGTGATTACTAGTTCTGAATTAGCTAAGCATTTAAAAGTCAGCTGGAATACTGCTGAAAAATATCTTCTTGAGCTGGTTATTGAAAAAAAAATTATTAAAATTAAAAAATTAGGGGTGAATTTATGGGTAAGAAAATGATGCAAAAAATATCAATATCTTATCAAAACATAAGCTATGAAGAACAGAAAGCTACTCATCTTCACAACATAAATATTAAGAGATAATAAAATGAAATATAAAATAAATAAAAAAACAAATTCGCGTTCAGACATTTTATTTAATAATAATTTAGTAATGCCTAAACGCTCGCAGGTAACCATTTTTATAATCTTAGCATTAATTTTAGTGGTTGGAATTGTTTTAATTTTTGTTCTAATAAAAAAACCTGAAATTCAAATTGAAGATGTGGAAAATCCCCAGACATATATTGAAAGTTGCACACATGATGCTGTTGAAGAAGCAATTGATATCTTAAGCGAACAAGGAGGGGATATTTCTCCTAAAGGAAGCACAATGTTTAGAGGGAAAAATATTACTTATTTATGTTATAATGCAAACTATTATGCTCCCTGCATAAACCAAAGACCACTTTTAATTGAACATATTCAAGATGAAATAACAAATTATATTACACCTAAAGTTGAAAATTGTTTTCAGAGTTTGAAAAAAGAACTTGAAAAGAAAAATTATATTGTGGAAATTGGTGAGATGGAATTAAAAACAGAACTTCAGACAGAACAAGTTAGTGTTAATATTAACAGGGATTTTAAAATGAGTAATAGGGATACAACCCGTGAATTTAAAAATTTTAAAATGAATTTGGTTCATCCGATTTATGAAATGCTTAAAGTTGCTATGAAAATTACAAATCAAGAAGCAGAATTTTGTAATTTTGATATATTAAGTTTTATGATTTTTTATCCTGAATATGATTTAGATAAATTTAGGCCTGGAAATAGTGATGTTATTTATCAGATTAGAGACAAGACAACAAATCAGGAATTTAAATTTGCAATAAGGAGTTGTGCATTACCTCCAGGATTTTAAAATGGCAATCAATATCTTATCAAAATATTATGCTTTAAAGATGAAAAGATTAAGTCCTAAAAAGTAAAGATTTTTGTGAACATAAACTCATAAAAAAATTTATAAGATAAAAAATAATATGAAAAAACAAAAATTAACAATAAAAAAAGACAAAAAATTTAAGGATGAAAAGAACATGCATCTATATTGGAAAGATAATAGATACATGAACAAAAAAGCAATGATGAGTTATACTCAAATATTAATATTAATTATAAGCACTTTTGCATTTTGTTATTTGATTT
>JAFCCB010000053.1 GCA_017610445.1 Candidatus Dojkabacteria bacterium | reverse complement strand
CAGGTAAAGCTATTTATAAAGAATTAGATACAGGAATTTTAGTGATTGAAGAAGATCTTGAAAGAGTAGTTAAAGCTGATAAAGAGGATCTGAAAGGAGCTCAATTTTGGTAATAACTCTTTGTTTATTGTTTTTATTTATTGGTTATGTGGTAGGTGTGCTGAATGTTTTTAGATTATTGAGAAGGAGAAAAGTGGTCAAAATTTATGATTGGGTTTATATGGCAATTAAAAAAGACGAAATTAGTATTGATGATTTAGATGGGGAAAATTATTATGGAGACTATTAATGAGGTTTATAGCGACAGCAGATTTACATGTTCATAATTATACACAATTTGCTCGAATTATTGATGGATTAAATAGCAGATTATTAGACTGTGTAAAAGTTTTAGATGAAATTGAAGAGTATATAGTTAGCAATGATGATATTGAAGCATTTCTGTTTTTGGGTGATTTATTTAATAGCAGAACAAAAGTATCTATAGAAGTTTATCATCTTGTATATGAAAGATTGAAAAGAATTAAGGAGACTGGTGTAGAAATTCATATTTTAGTGGGTAACCATGACCAGTTTCTGAGAAGAGGAGTTTATCACTCTATCAAGCCTTTTAGCGACATTGCCCATGTAATAGACCAGCCAGAAAAGTTTTATTTGGATAAATTAACTCCAGTTTATGCTGTCCCTTATATTGAGGATTTGAAGGAAAGAAAAGAAGCTATTAGAAAAATAATCGGTAAAAAACAGAAAAAACAAGGTATACTAATGATCCATACAGGAGTAGCTGGTGCAAAAGTTAGTAGCCTGTCTGATTTTATGTTAAAAGACGAAATTAGAGTTGAAGAGTTATATCCAGAATTTTTTGATTTAGTTTTACTGGGGCATTATCACAAAAGCCAATATTTGGCAGATAATATTTTGTATTTAGGCTCGCCGTTACAATTGAATTTTGGTGAAAGAGAAGATAAGAAAGGCTTTTGGGATATTAAAATCGATAGGACAGGTTTTAAGGCAAATCTGATTGAAACACATTCTCCAAAATTTGTGTTAATTGATGGGAGTGAGGATGAAGATGTAGAATTTGAAAATAATTATGTGAAAGTAGTTTTACCAGAAGCTAATGATAAAGATGTAAAGGAAATTAAGGAATCTTTATTAGAGCTTGGGGCTAAAAGTGTAATAATAAATAGACAAGCTAAAACTGAAGTGAAAAGAAGAGCTGAGAATATTAAATTAGGAATGAAGCTGGAAGATATGTTAATTGAATATGTTAAATTAACTCAGACACCATTAGATAGAAATAAATTAATCAAAATTGGTAAGGATTTGATAAATGCTAATAGAGAAAGTTAAAATCCAGAATTTTTTGAGTTTTAGAGATCAGGAATTTGTTATCAGTAATCATAGTTTTAGCTTAATTTTAGGTAATAATGAGGATTCGTCCAGCGCAGATAGTAATGGAGCAGGTAAGTCTGCTATATTTGAGGCAATTTGTTGGTGTTTATTTGGGAAGACTGTGAGAGGAGCTGAATATGATGAAGTAATTAATAATATTGTTAAAAAAGATTGTAAAGTAATTGTGGACTTACAAGAAAATTCAACGAAATATAAAATTGTTAGAACCAGAAAAACTCGTGAAGGAAATGTTTTGTTAGTTTTTCAGAATAATGAAGAAATTTCTAAACCAACTATATCGGACACTGAAAAGTTAATAGAACAGATTATAGGAATGAATTACCAAATTTTTGTGAATTCAATAATATTCCCTCAGGGTGCTGTACAATTTTTTGCATCTTTAACAGATAGGGAGCAGAAAGAAATTCTTGAAAAAATTTTGGGTTTAGAAGATTTGTCTATATACCAGAATGCTGCTAAGCGACAGGTTAATATGATTGAAAATGAATGTTTAAAACTGCTGAATCGCATTGAGGTTTTAGAAGAGCAAATTGAGGAGCTGAAAAAAAGATTATCAGATTTGAAAAAAGATGAACAAGGATGGAGTGAGGAACAAAATTTAAAAATAGCGAAGAAAAAAGGAGAAATTGATGATTTGAAAAAGGCTATTGAGAATTCTTCAGATGAATCAATGAAGATCCATAGAAATCTGCATGTTTTAGAAAGAAAGCTGGAAGATAAAGAGAAGATTAAATCACAAATTGAGCAATTGAAGGATTTAGTTATTAAAAGAGAAAAGGAAATATCTATTCTGGAAACAAATTATGCTACTTTGGATAATGAACAAAGTAGATTAAAAAGTAATATTTATAAAGTAGAAACTTTAAAAAAACAAACAAATTGTCCATTGTGTGGCCAACCGTTGTCTTCAACCCAGATTAATAAACATGTTAACGAGATTAAAAAAGAACTTGATAAAGTGAGATCTGAGCTGGCAGATATTGATGTTTTAATCGGTGCTTCAAAAGTGCAGTTATCAGAGTTGAAAGAAAATCTTAGGATTGAGGAAAATAAATTGAGTGAGTTTGAACGGCTTGAAACTTCATTTGTAGATTATAAATATAAATTGAAAGAAATCAAATATTATCAGCAAAACTGTCAAAAAGAAATCACAAAATTGAAAAAGGAGATTGAACAGATTGAACAGCAAGAGAACCCTTATGGTCATTTGATAAAGCAATCAGAGGAGCAATTGGAGAAAAAAGAAATGGAAGTATTAGAACTGAATCAAAAATATGAAGGGCTATCAGAAGATTTACAATATTATAAATTTTGGGTTGAAGGATTCAGCAATAGAGGCTTGAAAAGTTTTATTCTTGATTCGGTAATTCCTTATATGAATGAAAAAGTTAATTATTACAGTCGTGTGCTGACGGATGGTGCTATTCAGATTAACTTTCATACTCAGACTAAGCTAAAATCTGGACAGATGAGAGAGAAGTTTGGTGTTGAAATAAATTGTGAAGGAGGAGGTGGTCATTATAATAATTTGAGCGGTGGTGAAAAAAGGAAAGTAGATTTGGCTATATTAATGACTTTGAGAGATTTGGTTAAAAACAGAGCTACGAAAGAATTCAATATTTTATTTTGCGATGAGATTTTTGATACTTTGGATGAAAGCGGAATTGAGAGAGCGATTGAATTGTTGCAATTAGAAGCTCAAAATGGATGTAAAATATTTGTTATTTCACATGATGAAGGGATGAAAGAATATTTTAATGATGTGATTTTAGTGAAAAAAGTGGATGGTAGGAGTGTGCTTTATGAAAACAAAAGTTGAGTTTAATGGGAAATTTAAATATAAAATTGCAGCGGGTGTTGATGAGGTAAATTATTGCACCAGCTTGGCTGGCGATTGTGTTGTGGCAGCTGTTTGGCTCCCTTTGGATAAAGAAAATAGAATCAGAGGGGTTAATGATAGCAAAAAATTAATTCCAGAGAGGAGAAAGCAGCTGTTTGATCGCATATTGAAGAAAGGGCTGGTGGTAGTGGTGCCTGCTAATGTGAATTTAATCAATAATATGGGCTTGTAT
>JAFCCB010000018.1 GCA_017610445.1 Candidatus Dojkabacteria bacterium | reverse complement strand
TGTGCATCTTTTAGAGGTGGGATTTATATAATTACAAATAACTTTTAATAACTTGCCAATAATAAAAGATTGTGGATTTTCATTTAAAAATGTTTTGGTAGGGTGGGCTTTGCACCTAAACTAAATGACTTTTGGTGCAGAGAGCTTATTTTTCACATCATTGAAGTCCACCTCTATTTTTAATTCGCAGATTTCATGTATTAAACACACGATATTATGAGCTAAGACTTTGCATAATATTTCATTGTCTTGTGATTTTTCATTCTTACATCTTACAAAATCTCCAAATTTTCTTTTAATCATCGCAAAAGAAGTTTCTATGTTACTTCTCTTATGATAATGTTTTGCAAATTCAAGATAATTTTTAGTAAATACTTCAAACATTGTAGCCCATGTAGGGGAACCTCTTGATTTTTTTGTTGCATTTTTCTTAAATGGGATATAAGGCATTGCTCCAAGTTTCTTAGCCAATTCTAAATTAGCTCTTGAAGAATAAGCCTTATCTGCTGAAACTTCTTTAACATCAAAAAGTTGAGCTGTTTCATTTACTAAAGGATTAAACTGGGGGGAATCTCCTGATTTTCCTTCGGTAATTTTTACAGAAGTGATAATATTGGTTTTGACTCCACAAATAGCATGGCATTTTCTCCATCCTTTTTTCTTAGAATCTTTTTGAGTTCTAATGTTTAGCCATCTATCAAACCTTCCTGTTCCAAAACCTGTGCTATCTACTGCGAAACTTTGTTCAACAGGTTTTAATGGTAAGGCTGAAACATTAATTAAGTAAGGAAGAACTATTGACATCCCAGTATCTTCAAAATGTCTAAGGAGAGTATTGAAGTGTGGAACATCATTAATGTATCCTGCTCTTTTTGCAAGTTCTAAATCAGATATAATTCTCCTTGATGAAGAACCATTATAAATTTTAATAAGACAGCAGAACATCATATCGCGAAGAGATTTTCTTGGGCGACCAAAAGTATAAATTCTCTTCGGAATTACATTTAGAAGTTCGTTGAGTAACTTATAGAACATAAGTTTTTCTTTTGTTTGAGCTTCATTGTATTCTTTCCACTCCTGAGTATGTTTTTTATTTTTAGTAAGGTTTTTATATAACCATTCATTTCTTTCTACGGATTCATTTTGTGCTTCGCGGTGCATTTTGATTCCTGGGGGCTTCGGCTCCCATTCATTTAATATGATGACAGACACTCAACGCCCCATAATCGTTGAGTGTCCCTTCTCTTTATGCATAAAGATTATGATTTCATTTCTTACTATATTTTTTTTGAAGTGCTTGTTTCTGAACAGATAGCATTATTTCTGCTTGTTCTATTGATTCCAAATCCTTTGGAATTCTCATGTATAGTGCACCTGTTTTGAACTCTATGATGTTTGAAACACTTCCTTTATTTTCTGCTTCCATGTTTAAACCTCCGTCGTCAAAAGATAAATCTTCTGACTTAGAAGCATACTTTAAAGCATCATTAAATATTTTTTGTATCCTAAAAACTTCCTTATCAAGTTTAGCTCTATCTACTCCTGTAATATCTATTAATGCTAACAACATTCCCTCTTTATTGGGAGATTTACTTCCTACCTTTTTTCTTAATTCTGAAATTAATGGAACTTTAGATAGCATTTCAGAATATGCTTTTTTTTCTTCTTCTCCAATAGGTCTGGCTATTCTTGTTCCCAAATCAGTTAATTGGATTCCCTTAATTCCACTTTTAATTAAACCAATTTGACGCAATGTAACAAGTTTTTTAATAAAACCTCCACTATTTGTTGTTGAATGACCAAGTTTAGTAGCTAAACTCTCGTCGGAGCTTATGCTATTTTGATAGATTATTTTTACTATCTCTATACTTTGACTAAATGTCAGGTCGGGTATGTAATAATTTCCGATTTTTCCCATTTTATCTCCTGTTGTGGTAAACTTACTAAAATAGTGGTAAACTTACTTTAAATACTTTTCGGTGTTAAAATTCAACAATTAAATTTGATAGAAAACATTAAAAATAATATTCTTTATAATCTTATTATGGAAAAGAGGAAGTTAACTGTTATTGATTTATTTTCTGGATGTGGGGGAATTTCTAAAGGCTTTGAAGATGCTGGTTTTGAAATTTTATTGGGAATAGATAATTGGGATGATGCTTTGAAAACATTTGAACATAATCATAAAACAGCTAAGGCGATTAATGAAGATATTTTTGAATTGACTGGAGATAAAATAAAAGAGTATGTTGGAAATAAAAAAATAGATTTGGTTGTTGGAGGTCCTCCTTGTCAAGGATTTTCTCTTGCTGGAAATAGAAATGAAAACGATGAAAGAAATCTTCTTGTTTTTCATTTTGCAAGAATTGTAAATGAATTAAAACCAAAAGCATTTGTAATGGAAAATGTCCTCGGAATACTTTCCATGGCTGGAGGTAAAATTAAAAAAGATTTGATTAAAGAGTTTGAAGAAATAGGATATAATGTAATTGAGCCAAAAGCATTGTATGCACATCATTATGGGGTTCCACAAATGAGAAGAAGAGTTATTTTTTTAGGTATAAGAAAAGATTTAGGTAAATTCCCAAAACACCCTACACCAACACATTACGATAAAGAAACAAATCAATTAGTTTTAGTCCCAGATAAAGTAAAACCCACTTCAACTGTTGGAGATGCTATAAGTGATTTGCAACTCCTTGATGATTGGAAAGGGGAAGAAGAAATGGATTACGAATCTCCTCCAAAATCAGAATATCAAAAAGAGATGAGAAAAAATTCCAAGAGATTACATAATCATACAGCAAGTAATCATACAGAACAAACAAAAAAAAGTAATAGCCTTAGTCCCAGAAGGTGGAAACTGGACAGACCTTCCAAAAGAATATCAAAACATTAGAAGTTTTTCAAATACATGGAAAAGACTTAGTTCTAAAAAACCTTCAGTTACAATAGATTGTGGTCATAGGCATCATTTTCATCCAATAGCAAATAGGGTGCCAACAGTCAGAGAGAGTGCAAGAATACAATCATTCAGCGACGATTTTATTTTTTTAGGTTCAAGAACAAGTCAATTTAAACAAGTTGGAAATGCAGTTCCTCCTTTTTTAGCAAGAGCTGTAGCATTAGAATTAAAAAAAATTCTTGAAGAATAATTATTTAGGTTTTATTACAATTGTAAAGTCTCCATGACTCCTTCCAGAACCAGTTGTCACAATAAAAGGAATTTTCTCTGCCTTCTTTAAAATTCCTTTTTCATAAAACCAAGTTGCAGTATAAGGCTCTTCAAAGTTTCCAATACCTCTAAAAATAAAATCCGAAATGGTTTTGCTTTGAGCAATCATCTCATAAATCTTTCTTGTAGATAACTTTTTTATTTCTTGTAACTCCTTTATTCCCATATTTCCATTAATTTTAAAATAAGCATTAAATTTTCCATTATCAATTTTCCAACCTTTTATTACAGAATTATTCTTTTCAAATTCTTCTTCCCTTTTACAAAAAATGGAAGCTCCAGCCCCAAGCTCATAACTCCCAAATATCTTCTTAAAGGTTATAGGATTCATTTTCATAATTTGGTAACGATTTGAATCTGGTCTTTTTACAGAGATTCCAGTATGATTTACTGGAGAAAGTTTTAATTTTTTTAAATCATCTTCATTTAAATAAAACTCTTTCTCTTCTAAATATCCCAGGAGATTTTCTTCTTGGGAATATGCGAGAAATATATCTGCTTTTGGCATTATCTTTTTTTTGTTTATCTTACCATATTTTTTATGGATGACATGTATGGCAAAAAGATTTCTTTTTGAAAAAGGACTTTTGATTATGTCCCAATATTTACTATTTTTATTTTTATTCAGTTCTTTAACAAATTTTATTTCTTCTTCTGTTCCTTCTGAGGTTCCTTTATTCATTTTAGAAATTTATTTATTGTTGGACCTTTTAATTGTATGCTCCCTCTTTTAGATTCATTTCTTGTATTCCATTTTTGAAATGTAAGGGCTCCAACATAAATTTGAGCATTCCCAGTAGGTCTTTCTTTAATCATCTTATTAATCACAAATTCAGTTTTCCCAAACTTCCCATGAGATATTTTTCCATGATAGATATAATCTGCAGGATATTCCTTATATTTTCCTGTTCTTATAAATCTTATAAGTAATTTTTTACTATGCTTATCAAAAAACTTTTGTATAGCTTCCTTTTTAGAAGGAAATTCTGAAAAATAAACTTTTCCATCTTTATATGAATCAATAAATTCTACTAAGTAAATCTTAACCTCTTTTGAAGCTCCAAGTTTATCTATAAATTCAATAAAAGTTTCAATCTTCTCTTGATGGAAACTATTACCACTTCCTTTTTTAACACTTATATTCTTAGTCTTATTATTGAATTTTATTACTAAATCCGTTTTAAATTGCCCATTAATTGCTTTAGCCCTTATTAATGAATTTTCTTTTAAATTTGACCCATTAAGAAATTTTAAGAATCTTCTCATATTATTATTTAATTGAGAAAAGTTTTTGCTATCAAGATAAGAAGCTATCTCTTTTTCATTGTCAAATCCATCTTTACTCATAAATTTATTAAGAAATCATAACTTAAAGACTTTTGGTGCAAGAATTACTTTTGGTGCAAACCCGGTAGGGTGGGCTTTGCACCAAAAGTGGCGTTGCACGGAAAGTATTCCCTCAAAAATACGCTTGACCGAAATCTATCCAAATTTAATCCTGCTTAAATCCTGATATTTATTTTCATCATCTTTTCTCATTTCTTCAGTATATGATTTCAACGGCTTATTTACAAAACTGGCTTCGCATTTTTTAAAATCAACTTTAACACCATTATCAAAAATTTGGCTAATCAAACAGCAAATATTGTGGCAAATAAATTTCATCATTAGTTCATTTCTCTGTGATTCAAAGTTTTTACATTTGAGAAATTCTCCTAAACGCACTTTTACCATCGAGAAAGTAGTCTCAACATTGCTTCTTTTATGATATTTTTTCATAAAATATTTTTTGTTTTTTATAAAATAATTATACATTTGTATCCATATCTCTGGAGAGTGCTTACTTGGATTAGCATTTTCTTTAAAAACAATATAAGGCATTGCTTCCATTGATTTTATTATTTGAAGAATTCTGGATGAGGAGTAGGCTTTGTCTGCAGAAACTTCTTTGATATCAAAATTTCCATT
The DNA here is from genome assembly GCA_017610445.1 of Candidatus Dojkabacteria bacterium. Taxonomy (GTDB): domain Archaea; phylum Nanobdellota; class Nanobdellia; order Pacearchaeales; family GW2011-AR1; genus ARS1285. The sequence goes on along the minus strand of JAFCCB010000018.1, from coordinate 6,905 downwards.
AACTGCTTCTAATAATTTTGGTGCAACAGTTACATCTCCAACATGTGCATTAGTTATTTCACAACTGCAAACTGCATTACTTCTTGTGCCGATTAAAATATGTCCCTTCAAAAAAGTTCTCCAATTTACATTCTTATTATATTTGTCAGGATATTTTACTCTTATCCAAGATTCACTGCCATAAGAACCAAATCCACTTGCATCCATACTAAAATGATCTTCTAATTCTTTAAGAGGCATAGCAGATATTGTTAATAATCTTTTTAATAAATCATAAGTTGCGGAGCAATTTAGAAAATCATGCATGGTGTTGAAGTGCGGATTATCAGAAATATATCCCATATACTTTGCTTGTTTTAAATCTGAACATATTTTTCTTCCTGAATAATTTGAATAAAGTTTAAGCCCAACAGAAAAAAATAAATCCTTTATTTGAATTGGAGGTCTTCCATTCTCATGTACAGGTTCTGGGATAAGTTGAGCTAATTCATAAAGCAGATCATAAAACAATCTTTTTTCTTGCATCTTCGCTGAATTGTATTTATTCCAGTTTCTTTTTCCATATTCAGATAATTTTTCTTGTTTATCCATTTTTATTTTTTTCTCCTGTTTAGTTTTGTGAGGGGAGGAAGCCCACAACATTCCTCCCTCTTAAAAAGCATAGCCCATAATACTCTCCTTATAGACTAACAAATACTCCAATCCAATATTAGAATATAGTAATATTACTATCTTATGCCTATTTAAACATTTCTATTATTGAAAGTAAGTAATACTATAGATAGATATATTTATAAGGTAGTAATACCTAATAAAATCATGGTAAAAGAGAGTGATTTGAATCCTAAGATAGAGGAGCCTGACCCTCTAATTAAGGAGGTTAATATACAACATACAGGAAGGCAATTCCTCGTTCAAATCCCTATCCAAGTCGCTGAAATATTAAACATCAAGAAAGGGGACAAATTTATCTTTGAAGTTCCTTTAAAATCTCCAGAAAGATATTCATTTAAATTAAAAGAAAAAGCAAAAAAGAAAGATGGCAAATAAATGTGGTAAACTTGATCCCATTGATAGGGAAATAATAAGATTATTAAAACCATTAAAATTAGCTGTAACCCCCGCAAAAATTGCAGATAAAATAAACGTTCATCCTTCAACAGTACAAAGAAGATTAAAAAAATTAGATGACTGCCATATAACAAAATGTGTGAAAAGAGGTAACAGAACTTATTGTAAGCTTAAAAAAAGCAGTAGGAATAAAAAATAGGTTACATAAAAATCTTCAGTAAGAGTTATAAAATATAAAATCCTATAACTTATAATGTTAGATATATTAAAAAGAGGAGATGTGAAAGTTAGAAAATCTAATTTTGATAAAAATACTCATTATCATGAGTTTTCAAATAGATTAAGAATTTATTTTGTTAAATCTCCTAACGACGATGAAAAGTTGTATAAAATCCAAAGTAATATCTGGTGCGAAAATAAGTCTGAAATCTTTTTTGTTTTTGAAGATAAAAAGATTTATCTTTGTGACGCAAAAAGCAAACCAATTCTCTCAAGCAAATTTGAGGATGTTAAAATAAAATCATTTTATTATGGAAAAAATCTTAAGGAAGAAGAAGAAATACTTAAAACACTTAGGAAAATTAATAGTGGAGGGATATGGGAAGAGATTCAATCATACATAAAGAAAAGAAAAAACATAAGGAGACCAATAGATGAAGATTTGCTTGATAATCTTATAAAATTAAAAGAAGAATTAACTCTGGAATTAAAAGAAGACGAAGCAAGAAGGATCATTGATAGTTGTTTATTTATAAGATTTATAGAAGACAAAGCAGGTTTAACTAATTTGGTAGCCACCTTAGAGAAAGAAAAAATTAAGGAATTGAAACAGATATTTGTTTCGTATAAAACAAAACTTAATGGAGATGTTTTTGAACAAGATGAATCGAATTTAGGAATATCTAAGGCAACCATATCTAAATTAAAAAGAATTTTTGGTAAAGAATACATTTATTCAAATGGGCAAAAGATGTTGTCTGCATATAGATTTGATAAAATCCCTGTGTTGCTTTTAAGTAATATTTATGAAAAATTTTTATCTCCAAATATAAAATCACAACAAGGAGTAGTTTACACCCCTGAAAACTTAGCTACTTTTATAGTGGAATTTATCACAAATGATCCAATCATTTTTAAAAAAATGAAAGAGGAAAAAATAAAAGTTCTGGATCCTTCATGTGGTTCAGGTATTTTTCTCGTGAAATTTTTAGACAAATATATAAATGTTTTAGAAAGTGAAGGTAGGAAGTTGCCTCCTTCAAAGATAGCTTCATTAATAAAAAAATCTATCTTTGGAATTGATTTAGATGAAAACGCTTTGAGAATAGCCTCCCTTAGCCTTTATCTAAGAATATTTGAAAATTTAAACAAATCACAAATCCAGAAAATTTTAAGTGATTCTTCCTCAAATCGTTTTATGTTTCCAGGCTTAAAAAAGGAGAATCTTTTAAACAAAGATAGTTTGTTAGAAACACTTGATGGAGATTTTGATTTGATTTTAGGAAATCCTCCTTGGGGAGTTAAGTTTAGTATAGATGATCAAAAAAAACTTCTAAAGAAATTTCCTGTAGTAAGTGACTATCAAAGTTCACAATATTTTATGCTAAAAGCTAATGATTTTATCAAATCTTCTGGAAAAATTTGTTTTATAATCAACAATTCAGTTTTTAGTAATGAGAATGCCAAAAGGTTTAGAAAATTTTTCTCAAAGAAATATTTTCTTGAAACTATAATTAATTTGAATTTTATGAAGGAAATCACTTTTGGAACGAGTAGTGAACCCGCATCAATAATAGTGTTCAAAAAAAGTCCCCTAAAAGAAACTAACATAATTACTCCAAGATTATCTCCTTTTTCTAAGATGACTAAACAGATTCCAATAACTTCATTTAAAAAAATAGATTATGATATAATTAAAAAGAATTATAATGAATGGGGATTACTCTTTGGTGGATTTTATGGAACACCAATATTTGAATCTCTTACTCCCATAAGAAATATAGAAAAAACTTTTAACGATTTTGTAAAAAATAAAATTGTAGGGATTATGAAATGTTTAAAAAAGAAGCATGGAGATATTGAACAATATAGAGAAAAATATTTTTCAGAAAAACCAATAAAAAATTGGATACAAATTGTTGAAGGGTTAAAAGGGGTAAAGTCCTATAAACTTCCCAAAGGAAATTATATGGATCCTAACACTCCCTTAGACAGATCTCGTGAAGAATCCAGAGATTTATTTAAAGGAGAAAAATTAATCTTAACCCGTAGTGTACCAATAAGATCCATCTTTGATAATAGAAATATCCTTTATGATAGTAACTATATTATCTTTAAATTGAAAGAAAATTACAAGGAATATTATCCTTTCTTCAACTATTTATTTTCTACAAAGTTAGCTCTGGCATATTTAATTCTCTTTTCATCAAAAAGAACTTATGGAAATTTCCCAAAGTTTAATCAATCTGATTTCCTTGAATTTCCTATCCCTCCTTTATCTAATCAAGATATAAAATTAATTGAAAAAATTAATGTAACTAAAAACTATGAAAATTTTATCTATTCTCTTTACTGTTTAAATTATAGGGATAAAGTAATCATAGACGATTTTATAAAAACTTTCAAAAACGGGGATCGCCAAATTGAACTTGAGGACTTAAAAAAATATGCAAGAGAATTCAAAGATAGTTTTGAAGGGATTGTCAAAGAAGGTCATAATTTAAATTTTGAGTTTAAAATTGGTACCTTTGGAGTTTTAGCAGAGATTAATATAGATAAAGAAGAAAAAGAGATTATAATCCATAAAAATTATGAATACAACAATTTAATGAATGCTATTATTCGCAAGGACAGAATAAGGGATTTACCTTATGAAAAAAATCATTATTTTTACATCAAAGATAAGTTAGTAATCTATAAACCAAATAGATTTTTTGATTGGACTCGTTCAAAAGCTTTAGAAGATGTAGATAAGGAATTGGAGGCAATTTATAGTAAAAAATGAGTTTTAAGAATTGTCTCTTATCTAAAGAAGATTTTATAAAAGAAAATTTGATTAACCCCATAATGGAAACTCAACAAGAATTAATTAAGGTAAAAGGAATTTCAAATATGAATGAAAACCAGATAACTCGTTTGTTAGTTATGTTTTTGATTAACTCTTCTAAAAACAAATTTTCAAGATTTCATGAAAGGGGGCATATAAAAATTATTTGTCAACAAGAAGTTATAAAAAACAGTAGGCAATTAAATCAACCAGATTTAGAGTTTTGTGTTCCATTGATTTTTTCATTTTCTTATGAGGACATAGTCATGGAGGCAAAAAGATTAAATTATGATTCTGACCTTCAGAAATATTTGGGAGATAATGGATTTAAGAGATTTAGTTCTAGGTATTATGATTATCAGTATTTTTTTGGGATGATCGCATATGTACAAAAAGGTGCTGTGAGAAAATATATGAAGAATATTGCTTCTAAAATAAGAGGAAAAATCACCTCTTCATGGGGAAATTGTTTTTGTATAAAACATAATTGGAAGAGAAATTCTAAAAGCTTCCATTTATTTTTAGATTTATCTTAATTCTTACAAAATCTTTGTTTTATCTTTTTACCTTTATTAGAAATTCTATAATATCTATTTCTTTTCTCATTTGGAGTTAAGCATTCTATTAAATTTAAGAAAAAGAGAAATCCCTGTTGATTAATCATCCCTTAAAAGAATATCTCCCAAAGGAACTCTAAAAATCATCTTACCTCGAATATCATTTTGAGTTACATTTTCATTCCAATCATACCATTGATTATTATCTCCTTTTGTTATATATCTCTCACCCCTTATTTTTATTACTCTATGAATTACATCAATACCTTTTGAATTTTCAAATATAATTATATCTCCAACTTGAATATTATTTGTTTTAACAAAAAATACCATATCCCAAGGTTTTAATTCTGGAAGCATTGAATCTCCCACCATTCTATTGAACATAAATACAAAGTGGAATATAAATGAGAAGAATAAAAAAGGGATTAGAAAGAATAAGAAATAAATTACGATTTTATTGTTTTTTTTATTCTCATTTGTTCCCATTATATAAATTATGTGGGAACCAACAATGAGAAGGTCTTATGAAAACCTACATGCCAGTCAGTTCCCGATAAAGTGGCATGATTATTATCTTTTTTGTAGGTATTTTAATGTATGTATCTACATAATGATGTTCCTATAAAAATATGTGTATGTCTAAACATATATGAGTGGAAAATCAATTCACAAGATTATGGAAGAAATTAGAGATATTTTAAAAAAAGAAAAAGAATTATCAATTAGACAAATTTCAATTAAGATAGGTTCTCAATGGATAACAATTGAAAAATCTTTGATCTCTATGAAAAATTTGGGACTTGTTAAAGAAAGATTAGGTAAAGATAATAAAAGAAAGACAAGATTATTTAGTTTGAATAAATAAAATGAGTAATCCTGAATGGGTAAAAAAGATTAATGAGATTCTAAAAAATAAAAAGGATATTCAAGTTGGTGAAGAAAAGCCAAAGATTATTTTTGAATTAAAAGAAGATGGTCTTCTATGGACTGAAATGCTCATAACATTGCATAAAATAAAAAGAAAGAATAAAAGTATTATTCCCTTTCCGATAATTTTTGAAAGTGTGTGCAGAAAATTTTCAATTACTAAAACCAAGGTATGGAATTGTTTATTTTTTCTTAGAGAATTTGGATTAATTGAAATAATAAAATGTCATGGGATTAAATTGAATTATAGAATTATATAATTTAAAAAAGAATATTTTTAAACCAAACACTCTTCTATATACTAATTAAATTTAAGATTAAAATGAAATATTTTATAAGAAAAGTGCGAAAGGACGATGAAGGAGATATAATCGCAGTAAAAACAAGATCTGAAAAAGTTTTCTCAACACAACAAGTGGTGCAAATGATTGAAGGAAAAAGAGATATATTTGTTGTTGAAATAAGAAATACTGAAGTTTATGTGGGTGTCGTTAAAGGCGAGAACAAAAAATTTATCCGAACCCACAAAGATGGAAAATGGACAAATAATCTTGATGAATTGCCTGAATTCTAAATTAATTTGAATTTCCATTATAACTCTTAAACAAAGGAATAAGTCCTTTCCAAATCATTAGCGATTGAAAAATCATATTTATGCCTAATAAGGTACTTGTTGTAAATTTTCCAATTTGTCCTCCTTCATTAAACATAGCTACAACATCAATAGCAATAAAAAACAATCCAAGAAATAGCACAACAATTGCAACTAATTTAAAAAACCAGGGAGTTTTATTTTTATCTTCTCCCATTTTTAATTCCTCCTTATTCTTGAATTCGCCATAAGAAAAACTAAAACAACTAAAAAAATTCCAAAAACCCCCAAAGATAAGATGTAATCTTTACTATAGATAAAATAGCCCCCACCAAATATTAAAAAAATTATATCTAATATGAAAACCCAATTTAATGATTTTCTCAAACCCCAAATTCCTCTACAACTTCCAAGTAATGCCATTTTATCTTCTTCATTAGTATGATTTTCATACTTTAAATCTTTTTCTTTTTCCATTTTTCTCTTTTTTAATGGGTTTTTGTGACAACAATCTGTATTTTTTGGGGTTTTCAGTCAAAAACCAATATGATCTACCTTGAATTCAAAAAATCTCGGGCTTTATGTGCAACGCCACCAAAAGTCATTGAACAGGCATTGGACCAGAAATATTTGGGTCAGGCTTTTTCCGTGAAATATCTATTATAAATCCTGCAAAACCCAAAGCAAGACCAACAGCAACACCTAAACC
>JAFCCB010000052.1 GCA_017610445.1 Candidatus Dojkabacteria bacterium | reverse complement strand
ACACTCAACTTATCGCTTGGAATTGCTTGCATAATTTCCTGTTTAGTAACAGGTAGATTAAATTTATCCCTAATCTTTTTTGCAATTTTTTTAACAGCTTGTTCTTTGCTTAATTTCCCAAATTTAATTTCAGCCAATATTTTCTCCCTGCCATTTGAAGGCACAGCCCTTAATTTTCCTCTTTGAATAATTAAAACAAGTTTTGGCTTGACTTTTTTTGTTTCTTTTTCTCCTTTAACTCCGAAAGTCCCTATCTTCATTGATTTTACTTTGTAAATCTGGCTTCCTTTAAACACATCTACCTCAATTTTTTTGCCCCCTTTTTTCCATTGTTTTGAAAAACTCGCGCAGAATATTGAAGTTTCATCTAAATCTTTCTTTGTAAATTTATCAGATTGAATTATCATAAAAGGACTTCCAGGCAAAGAAGTATGCATCACAACATAATCTGGTTTTAAAAAATTTCTGACAACAAGTTCATTTTGCTCGTCAGACTTACCGCCAACTACAAGCACATTGTTAGATGTAAAAAACCATCTGTAGTTTCTGTAATCTTTTGTAGATTTTTTTCTTAGCATGAAATTTAAAGAAAAATAGGGGTTTTAAAGGTTTTGATTATTTCCAATATTCTAAAGCATCTCTTAATTCAATATGAGTTTTAGAATATTTAAAATCTTCTATAGAAAAATTTATACGGTTTAATATATTGTAATAGAGTGATGAAAACTACACTTAACTTTAAAACAGAGAAATTAATTGATAATTTAAAAACCTCAATGGAGTTTTATGAAATAAAGAGAAATAAAGAAGATTTATTTATTATTAAAAAATACATAAATAAAAGAGGAAGGCCCTTTTCAGTAATTCTTCCAAAAAAATTATATTAAGTCCAAAAGCACTAGGATTAATAGTCGGAGAAGGATTTATTGGAGATAGAAGTTTTATTTTTGCCAATTCTAATGAGAAGGCGATAAAAGAAGGTTTAGATTTTTTAAAACAATTTAAAATTCAAATAAAGATGTATTTAGAAATATCAATCAAAAATAAACCTAATTCTTTTAAAAATCAATGTAAGAACTTTTGGGAAGGTTATTTTAAAACTAATATAAAAAAGATTAGATTAAGAAAAGAATTTAATAATATTACAAAATATGGAACAATACACCTTATATTAAATAATTCTTTAATTGCTAAGTTATTAAAACAAATAATAAAAATTTCAAAAAAAGAGGTAGAGAAAAATAAAAAATTATCAATAGATTATCTAAAAGGAATAATTGCAGCAGAGGGGAATATAAATGTAAAATCAACAACTACAAATTGTTTATATATGGTAAGAATAAGTGCAAGCAGAAAAGAAGAAAAGAGAACATTATAAAAAATGTCTTGAAAAAGCAGGATTAAAAATTTATTGTGAAGATATGCCTACAGTTTCTAAACAAGAAGCAAAACAAAGGGGATGGAAAACAAATAAAGGTAGGGCAGGAGCAGTTATAATCTCTAGATGGGAAAATTTTGTTAAAGTATTTAATTTAGGATTATTGGATTTAAGTAGTGATAAAAAAACAAAATTTTTAGAGCATTTTGTAAACAACAAATTTACAAAACAATTCCTCGATTTTAGATATTTTATTAGTAAGGAATTTACAATGAAACAAGCACAAAATCATTTTGGCTTTAGTGGGAGATGTGTGGATAGGGTTTTAACCTTGTGTAAACAAGGATATATCTCTAGAAGGAAAACAAACCAAAGAGATTATGTTTATAAATTAACAAATAAATATATCAATCTTTATAATAAATTGAGAAATGAATTAAAACTTAATTCCCCCCCATTGCTCTAACGCGATTCTTAGTTCAGAATGAGTTTTAGCATATTCTTTTAAGGGGATTTTTTCCAGAGTTGCATTTAATGATTGCCTAACTGCTCTTGCTCCTGCACCAGTTCCGTTTTTGTGTCCATGGAGCCCACCACCAAATTGCATAACTAAATCTTTTCCTAAATGTTTAATTAAAAAAGGAATATGGCCTGGATGTAATCCACCACTACTCACTGATAAAACTGGTTTAATCTTTTCCCAGTTTTGAGAAAGACGATTTTTTGTTTCTTTAACTGTTTTTCTTTCGATTTCATCATTTAATTCACTTACTAATTCAACATCTCCTTGTAATTTTCCAATAGCAGTTCCAATATGTAATTGATCAACTCCAATTAATCTAGCTAAATCTGCAAGTACAAACATGCTTATTCCATGTTTTTCATTTCTTGTAAAAGCAGCATGCATTGCTCTGTGGGCGTGTATAGCTAATTTAAAATCAGCCTCACGCAAAGTTTGAAGGGCGCTGAAGCCTGCTGTGACAATATCAATCATAATATATTTTCCACCCAAATCTTCAGCAAGCTGAGCTCGTTTCATCATTTCTTTTGTTTCAGCTGTTACATTAATTAAATAAGCTTTTTTTTCTCCTGTTTGTTGTTCAGCCTGGTTGGCCTTTTCTAATGTTCTTGCTAATCTTTCTTCAAATTTATTAAAAGACTGTGAACTTAAATTTTCATCGTCTTTAGTAATATCGATACCATTTACCCAAGCATCATAAGCAACCTTAACATGCTCTTTTGTTTTTAATCCTAATTTAGGTTTGACAATTGTTCCAAGCAAAGGACGATTTTTAACTTTCATCATTTTTCTAATCCCAGAAATCCCATATTTTGGGCCCTTAAAACTATTAAGTATTTCTTTAGGAATTTTTATATCTTTTAAACGAAGATTTTTAACAGCCTTCATTCCAAAGATATTCCCAGCAATACTACTCAAAATATTTGGAGCATTTCCTTTTTCAAATAATTCACTAGGATAAGCAATTTTCACATCCCTGCCTTTAATTGAAAAAACTTTAGCACCTAATTTTTTAACATAATCTGTTTCTGGAACATCTGTCCAAGTGCCAATAGAACTTTCCAAAGCAATATTTGCAGCTGCCTGCTTCAAAGAAATTTTATTTGGTTCAATTCTAAATAAGCAGATTAAATCTGTAGATTTTGGTTTGTATTTCAGGTTTATGAATTCTGATGGTTTCATTTTATTTATGATTTTTTTATATAATTAGTTTTAATTTGATTGATCTCATTAATAGTAGCTTCTTTAAAACTCTTTAATTCTTTTACATCAGAAGTAACACTTTCTAATTTATGTATCTGCCATCCAGCAAGATATACCACACCATATATTGGAGCATATTCTAACCAAGCAGGAGTATTAATAATTCCCAATGTTTTTAATAAAAGCCAGATTAAAATTCCTGCTAAAACAATCCAAGCAATTACATCCCAAAAATTTAATCCTCTTTTCATATTATTATAATTTTTCTTACTCCTAACTTAATTTCTTTATTCTTAATGTTCTTTCTTTTTTAAAAAAAGAAGTTAGTTCTAAAAAGAAAATTTAGTTTTTATATGTTACTGATTTTAATATTTTTATAAGAATTAAAGCTTTGAAGATGATTTACAAAGCTTGATAAAAAATCCCTTAATTATCAAATTTATAGATTATCAAAGAAGAAGTTACTTTTCACAACTCGTCTTCTCTCCGCGAGCATGATGATATTTT
>JAFCCB010000051.1 GCA_017610445.1 Candidatus Dojkabacteria bacterium | reverse complement strand
TATGTGGGCTGTTATCCTGATGATTAGTTTGATTTTAATTGTTGTGGCTGTTCCTTTAATCAAGAAAAATTTTATTGATAAATTTAGATATATTAATCTTGATTTTCAGAAGACACAGAATTCAGCAGGCACTATTTTTTATTCTACGAGGATTCCTGTTGCAGATTATTCTGGGAATATTATTGGGACATATTCTATAAATTTTAGGAATGACCCAAGGAAATCAGAGGATGTTAATGTGAAGAAAACAACCATAACACCAATTTTTAACAGGGATGAAATTGTTTATATTTCTACTGGTGAAATGAAAAGAAATTGCAAAGAAGGGACTGCTGGAGTGCTTACTCTTTCTGGTTTTTTAAGGGGGTTTGCCTTAATGAATGTTAGTGGTGCGATTAGTGATAAAGAAATTGCAAATGCAACAAATTTTTCATATATTACCTGTTTTAATAGTCCTCATAATACTGTTATTAATATTATTGAAGGAAATGAAACAAAAATAACTCAAACAAGTCCTGATTGTTATATTTTAGAATTTAAAGATTGTGAAGTAATGAAAGTCAGTGAAAAATTTATTTTAGAGATTCTTGAAGGATATATGAAAGGTTTTGAAAAAAAGCCAAAATGGTGGGAAATATTTTAATTTAAGACAGGTATTATGTTTGCTAATGCTTAGAGTAGTGGATTTTCATATTCTTTAAAAAATATAGTTATTTAAAACAGGCTTAAGCTACTTATAACAGCTTAAAAATTTATACACTATTAATTCTTATATCAAATCATGTGGATTTATTTTAAAAAACATTTAAAAGATGTTAAATATTACTTAAATAATGAAAAATAAAATCTTATTATTTTTAAAAGGAATGCTAATGGGAATTTGTGATTTAATTCCTGGAATTTCTGGAGGGACGATTGCTTTTATAACTGGAATTTATGCAAGATTAATAGATGCTGTTAAGGGTTTTTCTTTGAAATTATTTTATGATATTTTTACATTTAATAAAAAAGGATTAAGAAAAGATGTTAAAAAACTGGACTTGGGATTTTTAATAATCCTTTTTTTAGGGATCGGGGCTTCAATTTTAATTGGCTCAAGAATAATCAAATATCTTTTATCTAATTATTTTGCATATACTCTGTCTTTTTTTATTGGGTTGATTTTGGCTTCTTCAAAAATAATATTTGATGATATTGAAAATCATAAAGGGAAAAATATTTTGTTTGGTTTTTTTGGGTTTATTATTGGTATTTCTCTTGTTTTTTTAGTTCCTATGAATGTAAATCCAAGCATGTTTTATGTTTTTCTTGGGGGATTTCTTGCGATTAGTGCTATGTTTTTGCCTGGCATTTCTGGAGCATTTATATTATTAATTATGGGATTGTATGAATTTATGATTGATGTTTTGCATGATGTTTTAAATAATTTGGTTTATCTTGTCTTGTTTGTTATCGGAATGATGTTTGGCGCTTTTAGTATTTCTAGAATAATTTCTTTTCTTTTTAAGAAAAATAAATGCAAAACTCTTTATTTATTGCTTGGGCTTGTAATTGGTGCTTTGAGCGTGCCTTTAAAAAAGATTTTTGAAAATGAGGGGCTGCAGATTTCAAATATTTTTGTAATGTTGTTTCTTGTTCTTTTAGGGATTTTCTTGGTTTTTCTTGGTGTGAGGTATAAAAAAATTTATGAAAGAAAATTGCAGACAATAGAAGATATTTGAAATGGTTAAAAAATATGTAATTACTGGAGGGCCATGCAGCGGTAAAACTACTACAATTGATTTTTTAAGAAAACAGGATTTTTTTGTTTTTGAAGAAGCTGCAAGAAAAATATTAAAAATAAAATTCAAAGGAAAACATTCTAAAGAGATTAATAGAAATATTTTCCAGAAAGAGATTTTTAAATTACAAGAAAAACAGTTCAATAAATCCAGGGATAAAAAAATAGTTTTTTTTGATAGAGGGTTTGGAGACACTCTTGCATATTATTTGTTTTCTGAATTAGAGATTCCTTTTGATTTATTGGAACTAGCAAAAAATAAAAGGTATAATAAAATCTTTTTTCTTGAACCCTTAAATTTTTATGAAAAAGATAATATAAGACAAGAAAGAAAAGCAGAACAGAAAAAAATTAATAGATTAATCATTGGGGTTTATTTTAAACTTGGTTATGAGATTATAAAAGTTCCTTTTATGAATGTTAAAAAAAGAGTTGAGTTTATCAAAAAACTTTTATGATTTTCTTTTTTTAATATTTTTAATTAAATATTTCACATCAGAATAAACAGGGATTTCTTTTATGGAAAATATCTTAATTGTCAAAAGCCAGATTCCGACGACAAAAATAGTGCTGAGAGCATACCAAAATAATTTATGAGTGAAATCAAAAAACTGAAAATCATTTACCAAGAGAATAGATAAAAAGAAAATTCTAAAAATATTCAGAACAAACAATAGGATAACTGAAAATAAAATAGAATAAAATCTTTTTTTAAATTTCATTGAAATAGACAGATTTAAAATTAAAAGCAGAAGATAAGCAGAGCCAGCTATGCAAGAGGGGATAATTTGTATAGCTGTTTTTAAATTTATTATTATAATTTGTTCAAAAACTGAAACCTGATAAAATATTTTTAATAAATTTGCTGTGAGATAGATTGTTATTGGTGTTAAAATCTTGTAGATTAAAGGCAGAGCAAACATTAATGCTAATAAAACTAAATATCTTAACAAAAGGCACCAAGGTTTTCTTTGTGAAGGGTTTTTTGTTTTTGTTTTTTTTTGTTTTTTTGTCATCTTTATTATTAAAGTTTTTATTCTACAAAGCAGTAATATTCTGCAAATATCAAAAAACAAACGTATTTAAATAATTAATCCCAAGTAACTCTATGAAAAAAAAAGGAATGTTTATTATTGGGCTAGGGCTTTTAGTAATACTTAATGTTATTGCATTTCTGTATGACATGAAAATTGTGAAATTCATTGTTCCCTTAAGAAATGGTTTTTTAGATTATTTATTTTTGAGTGTGACTTTTGCGAGCAATACTTTTATTGTTTTCTTTTTTTTGACCAGCTTGTTTTTGTGGAAAGAGCATAAGAGAAAATGGATTTTTCCTTTGTGGTTTGCGAGTTTTTTTTCTGTTGTTACCAGTTATTTAATTAAAATACTTGCTGCAAGACCAAGGCCATTTCAGCAGGGTATTCCTGTTTTGCAGATTGCTTTTCATTTTATGAAAGATAATTTTTTAACCTGGAATTTTAGTTTTCCGAGTTTTCAGGCAATGCTGGTTTTTGCTGCTTTACCTATCCTCAACAAAGAGTTTAAAAAATTCAAGTATCTATGGCTTGTTTTTGCATGTTTGGTCGGGCTTTCAAGGATTTATTTTGGGGTTCATTATTTATCTGATGTTATTACAGGGGGTATCATCGGCTATTTAATTGGCTATGCAATGGTGATAATTGAAAGAAAACATAGGTTTGGAGAAAGATTAATGAAGAAGTTGAGGATTAGCAGGTGATTTGTTTATTATCTTATTAATTAATGTAAAATCCTAAATCTTTTAAATGCTTGTTTTTAATGTCTCTTTTTAACTACATATGACAGTTCTCTTACTTGCATAACTCAAAATTTTTACTGATTTAAAATAAAAAAAATTATTAATAGATTAAAGAAATTATATAACAGCAGGATTTTTTCCTACCATGCTTTTAACAACTGCGATTATTGCAATTATTAAAATTATATTGATTA
>JAFCCB010000050.1 GCA_017610445.1 Candidatus Dojkabacteria bacterium | reverse complement strand
TTTGAAATCTTCTATTCCAGTTTTAATTTCTGCAAAAAACGGTTTGGGATTTAATATTGATTCCCGACGAGTTGAACTTAATCCACGAACAATCTCTATCAATCCTAATCCTCCAAGAATTCTTCTTTCTATAGGAGTATATAATTCTTGTCTTAATCCTCTTATATAATCAGGAATAAGATGTTCTATTTCCGTATCATGACCAGTAATATAACTTGTTATTCCTGAACCAGTTTTTCTTTGTGATGCAAGATTAGCCATATCGTCTTTAATCTTCTGCAAATCATCTTTACTATATATAAAATCAGGATTATTAGTAAGAGTCATTGCTTCAGATCCTTTTTTAAATAACATCAAATATTCTAAAGCTTTTCCAACAATGAATTCTCCTTTTTTCTCCAATAATTCTAAGAACTTCAAATTTTTATATATTCCCCGTTGAATTAAAAATGGAACTGGATAATTTGTTCCCCATGCTGTATAAGGTTTTTGTATAAATATAATTTCATTTTGTTTATAAGGCAAATTTTTCCAATCTTTTTCATCATCACCTATTCTCAATATATATTTTTTATTTTCAAGAGTAACTTTCTTTTTATATCCATCAGCAACTATTATATCTTCACCATCAACAAAATATAAAGTTTTTGGTAAGTTATATCCTTCTTTAGTTCCCCAAAAACTACGTAATAAAAGAAAAGAACTTCCTTTCCATCTTTCTCTGAAATATTCTTTTGCTAATGCTTTTATTCCTGAAGGAACTTCTAAATCTAAATTAATAGTTTGAAGCCAAAGATTTAATTTTTTTTCTAGATTTTTATTAGGAACTTCAATATAAAAATCAACTAATGCAGAATCAATAGCAAAATCTAAAATAGTATTAACGAAGCCCGAAATATCAATAGTTAATAAATTTTTCGTTTCTAATACTTGTAATCTATAATCACTAGGAACTTTAATTTGATCACCCGCTAAAATTTGAACCATATCAGAAACCCATGTTAATAATGGATTTCTTCTCATTCTATCAAGCAATCTATTTGGTGTTGGTCTATCGTATTTATTTTCTGTTCCCATATTTATACTCCATATTTATTCTAAATACCACCTTTAAAATGTTTCTTTGTACTTATAGGTTTTATAAGATTAAAACAATTATACCATTCAGAAATAGCGAAAACTCTAAATGAATTATGAACTAAAATATTACCAATACCTGCCAAAAAATTATTGCTCTTTTTGACAGATAAATCATAAATCATACCTTCATATTTTTCTTTCTTTATTTCTTTAACTTTAATAAAATTCCAATCTTTTACGATTTCCAAAATTTTATGATTATATTTGGATCTTAATATTTTATCTCTATTTACTTTTCTAAAAGTATTAGTTTTAGACCATAGAGAATTACTATATGGTTTTTTTAACAATTCGTTTGGTATTCCTGTTCTATTTAATATTTTATTTTTTAGTTTACTTCTTATTATATATTGTCCTCTATCTTTATCACAACTAATATTTATATTTAGTAATTGCATTAAAAAAATCATTCCCGCAGCCAACTCTCTACTAACAGTCGTCCCAGAATCTCCATCCAATAATCCTCTTAAAAATTCCAATTGAACTGATTTAGGAGAATTAAATATAATTTCAGGAACTTTTTTATTATGAGCTCCATTTCCACAAAAATCTCTAAAAAAATTATTAATATTCTTACCTCCATTTAAAATTAAAGCCCAACAAGAAGGTTTTAATTTACTAATTCTTGAAGAAGGATATATTTTTTTTTCATAAATATTTTTTAATTTTTCTATTGGATCATTAGTAGTATTTAAAGACAATTGATAACCACCATAATCTCCAGTTGAAGACCCTTCAGCAACACAAAATCCAAAGAAATAAGCCAAATCTTCATCTACTTTTATTATCTTTTTGTTATATTTTTGTGAATTTTTATATGATTTTGGTAAATTAATAGAGATATATTTATAATTATTAATTTTTGTCAAATTAAAATTATTTGGATATAAAAAATAATCATTAATTTCTATATTTTCAGCTTTTTTAATTATCAAAGATTGAATTTTTTTATCAAAAACCAACATACCATGTCCTTCAGTAACATTTACTTCTAATCCTCCCACTTTAGTTCTAAAATTATATACATTGGTTTTTGCAAAAGTACTCCAAATTTCTCCTTCTTCCCACACTAAATTACCATTTTTATATGAAGGAATATATAATTTATCATTGGAATTTAATTTTATTTTGCCTATTGGTGAACATTTTAATTTATTATTAATTTTAACAGTAACAATTTCGTTATATGGTATCGAAGCTAATAAATGATCTTCTTCACTTTTAGTCTCATATTTTATTCTATTTCCTGATTGTAATGAAATAAGAGAATCTAATTGAGAATCAAATTTATAATCTAATGGAAGATACATTCTTTCCATATATAACAAATCTTTTAAATGATGAATTGACCATTCTGAAATATATTCTTCTCTATGAACAGGTTTCCCATCTTTAAATATAATATTTCCTTTATCATCTTTTTCAAAATCAACTGCAATTTTTTCATTAAAGGAGACCCACGTTAAATGTTCTTTTGAAAAATATTCTTCTAAACTTCTGTATATTGAGCGACCAGTTCCTTCGGTATTATGAATTAAAATATTTCCAAGCCCAGCACAAAAAGTGTGGTTGTCTTCAACAACTAAATCATAAACAAAACCATTATAATTTTCTTCCTCTATTTTTTTTATTTTATGAAAACACCAATCTCCATTAAATAACTCTTCAAATCTTTCTTTTTTTTCATCTGAACATCTATATTTTTTTAATGATGTCGTTTTTCTATTTATTCTTCCTTTACCATTCTTTAATGGAATAACTGACCAAGGAACTCCATCCCATCTGCCTTTTAATGGTTTATTTGAAAAACCAACTTCATAACTATCTCCAAGATTTATAAATCCAGGATATTTTCCCGTCAATCTACATAATAAAAAAAGTTGATTTGCTAATTCATAACTTGTAGTTTTCCCCCAAATGTAAGTTGTTTCTTGTTCATTAGTACTAATACGCCCATCTCCTTCAAAATAGCCCTTCAAAAAAGATTCTTGTATATTCTTAGGAGAATTTAATATTACTTCAGGAACTTTCTTGTTATGAGAGCCCTTTCCAACTTGAAAATTAAAAAAATCTGCTATATTTTTACCTCCACCAAAAAAAGTGGTGTATTTTGTCTTTTTTGCTATAATTCTTTTTCCTCTTTTTTTATGAAAAGGTTTTCTAGCGTTAATATATTCAGGAGTTATTTTAGATACATAACCACCAGTAAAACCAAATATTTTTCTTCCTAACTTTAATATTTCTTCACAATATTCTTTTTCATCTCCAAGGCTAAATTGATAACTATATTTTGTACTGCCTTCAGCTACAGCCCAACCTAATAAATAAGCTAGATCCTCATCTACTGGTATCGTTACTTCTTTTCCTTTAACAAATTTATTTACATTTGGAGTTTTAAATATAGTAAACTGTTGTGTACCTTCAAAATAATAATTTTTAGGAGACAAAACCCAATCATTTAATTTACATTCACTGGCAAGTTTCTCTTGTAAACCCTTTTCAGTAAAAACCATCATCGAATGATTATCTGTTACTTTAACTTGCAAATTACCTGTGTTTAAAGTAAATTTTTTTAAAAGTCCTTTAAAATAATGTTTACTTAAAACAGCTCTTTTCCATTCTAATTT
>JAFCCB010000049.1 GCA_017610445.1 Candidatus Dojkabacteria bacterium | reverse complement strand
ATTGTTGATCAGAATTAAGATTTGGTTTATTATAGATATACCCCCATAATCTACCAGTTTTTGATTCCAGAAATTCTTTTTTTAATTTCTTTATTTTCATGGTTAAAATTTTATTTGTTTTATGGCAGTATTTTTCATCAATACACATACCTTGTCGGGACACTTCAGATAAAGCAAGTAATCCTTGATGGATGAGTTTATAAGCTTCTGGTTTATTTGGTTGTATTTGCATATTTAAAACAATCCTTTTTCAGATTTTATTTTTTTATTATTTTTATACCACCTTGCTAAATTATTTTTATACCAGGCTTCTAAATATTTTTCTGGTGTTTTATAATGCATTATTTTACCCTGAGATATTCTTTTATAGGATAATTTAGATATTTCTTTTTCCCATTTTTTAAAAAAACGTGAATATTTTTTTCTATATTTAAGTTGTAATTTACCAGTTTTCTCAGAATGGAAAGGACAAATAATACATCCAGTACGACCAAATCCTTCATCATAAATACTTGGATAAGGTAAATTATTTTTATTAATAAAATCCCATATGTGATATTCTTTCCAATGATATATGGGATAATAATGAGTATGATTTAATTTTTTAAAATAATTTATCATTCCATAAGCTGCTCGTTTATTGCTTTCTTCTTTACGAATACCCATTACTCTGGAATTTAATGGGATTTTCCAACTTGCTTCCTTTTTAAGACAATAACAACACCATCTTATAATTGGGGAAGGAGGGCACTTAGTTGATAATTCTTTCCAGAATGTTTTTTTTGGTTTTAGAAAAATGCAATCAGGATATTGCTTTTTTATAAATTTAACTACTGATGGATGATCTAAACCAGTAAAAGAATAATACAACTGATGATTTACTTTACTTCTTTTCATTAATTCAGCGGTAACAATAGAATCTTTTCCACCAGAAAAACCAACAAAAACATTTTTATCTTTCAAGTGCTTTTTTATAAAATTTACAGCTTCCGTTTCTCTATTATATTCAATTAAACTATCCATTATTTATTAAGCTCATCTGCTTTAAGGTTAATTTATATCCAAATATTGAGTCTAGTACATTGTATTTGAGTAACTCTCTTTCCCCGTATTCTTTAATAAAATCCTGTATATTATTAAGGGCATTTGCTCCTTCTTTAGCTGGTGATTTTAAATATTTAGAAACCAAAGAATCATAATCTCCCACTCCAAAATTAACAAAAGTTTGAAATTTTAATCCCGTGATTCCCCTTCTATTATCTAATATATGAGCAGCATTCATTGAGCACCACTTCCAATTATTTACCGGCACCCCTATCTTAAAGTAAGTCCAGGAATCTTCAAATTGTAAATTATGCGCTGTTTTAGGTACTTTAGATTTCATAACTTCTGCAAATAATCTACTTCTGGCAGGGGTATTAATCCATCCCCAGGAACCTTTCTCTGTAGTAACCCCCACAGATATTAGTTTCTGGGCGTTTCTATGGGGTTTTAAGCCGGTTGTTTCATAATCGAATGATAATATATCAGCTTCCTTTAAAACTGGTATTATCGCCTTTAAATCCTTTGTCTTTGCTATATAATTAATACTATCTTCTTCCTTTTTATATTCTGGCAAAGGCTGATCAATTAATTCTAGAATTCTTTTCAAATCTTGCTTCCAGATAGTCATGGCTACATTAAGATTGTCTTTTTCCTCTTTTTGGCTAATAAAAGAAGGATGATAAGTAGGACAAATCCAAGCATTTAAATCCCTATCTGGAATACAAAATCCCCTCCACTTCGTAATCCCTCCTAAATCTTTTTTCCACACTCGAGCTATTAAACTTTGTACAGCGGCATTGCCTAATAAAATAATAATTCTTGGTTTGTGTTTTTTGATTACTTTTAGAACATTTTTTCTACAACAATAAATCTGATGAGGAGAGGGCTGCTCATTTTTAGGAGTACAACAATTACAAGCATTATAACTTAACCCATCCTCAAATAAATCAAACCCCAAATTAGATAGAGTTTTTTGTAATAATCTACCCGTTCTGCTTTGCCATTGTTTTCCTCTTTTATCATCTATTATATCCGGAAAATCTCCTAAGAATAGAACTTCTTTTTTATTTTTTCCATATGGTTTCATTTTGGGAGATTGACAATCTTTATATAATCCACAACTGGCGCATGATTGGGGATTTTTTGGATCAAAGTTATTTTTTTTCAGATCAAAGAATCCTTTCATTTTCTCTACTCTCATTTATATATGATTTAAACAAAGTAACGATATCAGCTGCTTGATTATTTGGCATTAATGTTGTAGGCAATTTTCCAGTAGCTAAATCATAGAAAGAAGAAGCATCCATACTATTAGGAGAAAGGGAACATTGAAATCTCCTTGTATTAGTTTTTGTATCATATAATTCCCAATATGTTGGTGATATTTCTAATAATCTACGGAAAGTTATTGAATTACTTTTTTTATCATAAATGGCATAAACAGGATTATGATAAAGTATTAGTAGTGCTTTATAGATATGATAATATAAAGGTACTTTTTTATTTTTTTCTTGAAATTTAAGAGCTAAAGAAAATGTCTTTTTTGTTATTTTTTCAAAAATTCCAAAAGAATGGTCAGTAAATCTATATGACATAATAATACTTTTATCTGGTTTAGTTGTATCTTTTAAAGTTCGTTTGTATTTACTGTGACTTTCAATCAAAACTAAAGAAGTATTTTTTAATAATTTTTCTAATGAAGTATCAACTAGTTGTCTTTCATCCCATCCAGGATTACCTTCTTTTAACATAATACCTCCTTTTGTTATACTTTTACTAAAATAACATGATTCCAATTTTTTCCAATAAAAGATAGCACATTATTTTCTCCTACTTTGCCAAATTTTCCTTTTTTAGTAGTGTTTAAAATATCCTGTAAGAAAAAAGCATTAATTGTAAAATTAACTTGTGTATTATTTTTATGAATAATTTTTTCAGTAATCCATCCAATATTTTTATCTTGTGATTTAATTACTATTTTTTTCTTTTGTACGTCTACTTCAATTTCACTTTCTGATTGGGTTACATTATCACAAAAAATTACTGATTTTTCTAATGCAGATAAAGTTATTTCAGGGAAAGTTATTATTTCATTACCTTCTGGATCAAATAAAAAATTAATATCTGGATATTCGTCATCTGGATATATTCTTGCTGAAATAATAACATCATCTTTAGTTTTAAAATGAATCCAATCTGTTGTTATATTGTACTCTTTAATTTGATAATTAGATAATGGTGAAACATAATTAGCAGGCAGGAGGAAATTTTCTGTCATTTTTTCATTTAATTTATATTTAAAAGCTCTAAATTTATTTGTGCTTATTACACAATTATCTATTATTTGTATACAATTAAGAATAAGTATACTTTGATCATTAGAAACACAAAAAGAACATAATTGAAGGGCTTTAATAAAATCATCTGGTAATTTATTCCAAGTACCTTCTGCTTTAATTTCATCAAGAGGCAGAGCTCCTTCTGGATCAAATAAAATACCCGCTTGTACTCTTTTTCCAGTAATAATAAGCTCATCACATTCTTCTGATTTTTCAATTACTAAATTCCCATCTTTATCAGGGGCTATTTTGTTTACTATTGTAAAAAATTCTTTAGCAATTACAGTTCCTTTGATGTCTGATTTTAAAGGACAGAATACTGATATTTCATCATTAAAAGTAGTAATATATTTTCCAGTAAAAGAAAAGGCATTGGTAAATTCAATTATATCTTTATTCGCCAATCCAGGTTTAGTATCTTCAAGTTTTTTTAATAATTCTTTTTTATTTA
>JAFCCB010000048.1 GCA_017610445.1 Candidatus Dojkabacteria bacterium | reverse complement strand
ACCAGAATAAAAATAACCTAATTTCTCTGGCAACTCTGTTAAACTTTTTTTATCTAATTTATTAATCGAGATTTTTATTAATTCAGTTGGTCCTGTATTTATCATCTTACTTAAACTTTGCAATTTCTTCTTCACTTAATCTCTTTAATTTGCCTTCTTTACCCTTAATATATCCAACATTAAATCTCTGAATATCAAATTTATCCCCAAGAATTTTTTTAAAAATATCCAGCCCCATCTTAATCGCTTCATCAATCATAATATCTTTTTTATATTTCTTTCTTAATTCATCTTTTATTTTATTGTCATTTTCACCAATTGCAATTGCATTATATTCAAAATAATTTCCAGTAATATCACTTGTATATAATTTATATTCATCTCCATTCTTTCCTGCAATCATTAAAGCAACCCCAAAAGGACGAACACCAGGATGCTGGGTATATTGCTGTTGTATATCCGAAATTTCTCTTATTATTGATTCAACATCAATAGAAGAATCATAAGTAACTCTGTGCTGTTGAGCAATAATTCTTGTTTGATTAATTAAAATTCTTGCATCTGATAAAATTCCAGCAGCACTTGCCATAATATGTTTATCAATTTCATAAATTTTGTCAGCAGATTTTTGAACAATTAATTTATCTTTAATGCCTTTATCTGCAATAATCACAACACCCTCTTTACAAACAACTCCAATACTTGCACTTCCTAAACGAACAGTTTTTTCAGCATATTCAACCTGGAGCATATGCCCGTCAGGAGCAAACATAGTTGCACTTCTGTCATAACCCATTACTTGTTGTTGCATATCTGGTATTTCCATTTTATTTTTTTTATTTCAAAATCTTCCCAAATTTAAAGCATGTTCTACTACTCTTTATAGCTTATGTTTTTGAGGGTTATTGATATTTTGTATATTTTTTGTTTTAATAGATTATTGGTTTATTTTATTTTGCTTAAAGATTTTAAAATCTTTATTTTAGTTTCACTTGTCCCTCTCCAAAAAAATAATCAAAGAATTTCTTCTTGGATTAAGACCTAATTCTCCTTTCAAAATTAATAAATATAAGGGATTTATAAGTTTTGCGGTTAATCAGTTTTATAAGAGTTTTTAATAGATTCATCTATTGAAGGAGTGTCTTTTACTTTCTTAAAACCCTTTGTAGTGCTCTTTTCTACTAGCCTTTTTTTAGTATTTTCTACAACATTTAAAAAAGATTTAGAAAATTCTTCCCATATTTTACTTCTTCCATCTTCATAATTTCTATGCCCCATATTAATTACACTATAATTTCCATCAGAGTCTTTATTAAAAACCAGGTAACTTAAAGCAGGGACAAGATTATTTACAGCTTCATAATCTAATTGATAATTTCCTTCTTCATCAAGAGGTTGTTTAATTCTAACATCTTTATCCACTAAAATACCCATTCCTGATATTACCATGCCTTTTTTAGGGGTTTTAGAATGAGGATTAATATTCTCACATGCCCATCTTGTTTTTGTTGATATTAAAGGAGTTTCAGTTCCTTTTGTATCAGAACCAGTTCCTGATACTCCTTGTTTTAATTCTGGGTAAAGAGTGGTCACCACATTAGAACTAGCATATACTCCTAAAAGGTTTGGTAACTCTTGAAAACCATCAACAAGACTTATATCTGCATTATACCAATCAACATCTTCTAAACTTTTTGTTTTTTGGAACTTTAATTTTCTTTTTCCTATTCTTGCATTTTTTGTTATATCTTCAATTATTTTATTATAAAGTTTTGCATATTTTCCACCTTCTTGTTTAATAAATTCTGGGTGAAGTCCCCCAATTAAAAGAGCATGATATCTTTTTCTTTGAGATTTACTAAGACACTGTTCCATAAATTTAGTATTTCCTAATATAAACTCAAAATTTCCTTTATTCAAAGATCTTATTCCTGGTTCACTATTTAAAAATAAATCTAAAGGAATTCCTATTCTTTTTCTTGCTTGTTCTCTTGTTTCAGGATTTATTCTAATACCATGAGGAATATAATGGATTTTTATAGGATCAATATTAAAAGGAGCCTTTGAAAAAATATCTTTAGCTTCTTTTGTCATAACAATTAATCCATCTGCTTTTTTTCCGAAATGTTTGATATTTCTTATATATCTTGGATTTGCTTCATTAGCATAAAGAGGGGTATGAATAATAACATACTGCCATATATTTGGATCTTTTGCAAATCTATCTATAAAATATGAACAGCCTTTTCCATCTTCATTTGCAATGATTTTTCCATTTTTATCAAATTCAGGATATAACCCTCCTTCATATTGATATACAAATACTTCTTCAAGTCCAGGGACTCTTGATTCTATTGTTTTGGTTTCAACCCTATTTCCAGTAATTATCAATGAATCAATATCTCTTTTTTGTAAAATAGTATCTACTGGATATTCTAATGCTCTTTTTCCATCAGTTATAGCAGTAACATAAAAAGCAATAAATTCACCACGCTTTGACTCAGATAAATCTTGAATCTGATCTTCACCAAAAGTAGCTATACCACATTCTTCTCTCCAATTCTTTGTACCAAATGTACCGATATTCCTAAATTTATATTTTGCCATTTTATTTTTATAAAGTTTTATAATATCTCATCGAAAAACCTATTTATAAATGTTTAGTACTTGTAACTACTTAAGAATAACACTAAATATTATTAAATTTACTTTAATTTCTTAATACTTCCACTTACTTTTGTGATTTTTATGTCTTTTTTACTTAACATAAAACTTGTTCTTACTTTATTCAAAACTTTTCTGTTAATTGCAAGGATAATAAAGCCCTTGCCTCTCTTCACAACCTGAGGACAAGCTTCTGCAAAACCCAAAACACCAATAAATTCTAAAATAGTTTCTTCTATTGTCTTCTTATCAGTATCTTTGCCTTTAATCAGCAAATATCTTTTCTTTTCTCTATGTGATGGTTTTAAAGGTTTCATTTTTATTTTTTAGGTTTAATTTCTTTAAATTTTTTTTGATATTCTTTTTTTGCACTTTCTCTTTTTCTTGCTCTTGATTTTTTTCTTAATAAAATAATAATTCCAATAATTATTAATATTAAACTCACAGCATAAATAAATGTTTCTTTTAATTCTCTTTGGGGTATTTTTTCTTCAGTTTCTTTTTTAGAACTTTCTTCAATAATCTCTCCTGTTATTTCTGCAGTTTTAGGTATTTTTTCATGAATTGTTTGGATAGTAATATCTGCTTTATTATTTACAATAGAATTTAATTTTACATACAAATCATAATAGTCAGCAGAACTTAAATTTAATTTAGCATTTTGCCCAACACCTAATGAAAGTTTTATTGGATTGCTGTTAAAAGTAATATTAACAAAATCAACACAAACATAATCCAATATCATTGTATGTGGAGCATTTCCACCATCAAAAACAACAAATTTAATTTTGTCATTTTTAGATAAAGATTTTTTATAACCTATTGCTGTTTCTGCTAAACTTGGGGTATAAGTCATGGATGTTATTCCTCCGCCCCCACCCCCGCCCCCGCCATTATTATTCACTATAACAACAGCAGAAGTTGTAAAATTATTTGTTCCATTTACAACACAATTTCCAGCCTTATCACAGCTTGTTATATTATAATAATAAGTTGTAGATGCAGATAAGCCAGTTAACCTAAATGAGTGATTCAATCTGAAACTAGTATTTGTTGAAGAACTTGATAAATTATCTATAGAAGTTCCATAATTAACAGAAGCATTAGTAGTCTCATTAGTATCCCAACCAATAATTATTGAAGAACTTGTTTTAGCATTTTCAGATTTATTCTTTATTAAAGGATTTGTAACATCATAAGTAACACTAAAATTA
>JAFCCB010000003.1 GCA_017610445.1 Candidatus Dojkabacteria bacterium | reverse complement strand
CAAATATGATCCAGAGGGTAAATCTAAAAGAGCAAAGTTTGAGAAGCCGGCAATTTATATTGAGTAAAAATATTGTTTATTTTTTAATTAATGTATAAGTTAGAAATACCTGCCCAAAACTGAACTGAAAATTAGTTCTGAATTAAAATTTAGAAGACAAGCTAATCTAAATCTCTTTATTTTTGATATTAATAATCTTTTATCTAATCTGTTCATCTTCATAACTAAAAATGTTTGTAGTTATTGATAAAGTGAAAACTTAAGTTATTGGAAATTCCTAAGTTTAGGCATAAAAAACAGAATATATTCCTGTGGATAACACATTATTTTTTATTAGTAAGATTTATTAAAGCAGATATGTTTTGTAATAAGAAAGAGGCATTAAATGAAAATAGCTATTAATGGTTTAGGAAGAATTGGGCTCTGGAAAAAAATGTTAATGTGGTTGCTGTTAATGATTTGATAGATACAAAAACATTAGCTTATTTAATGAAATATGATTCTGTTTACGGAAATTATGACAAGAAAGTTGAGGCTGGAAAAGATTTTTTGAAGATTAATAACAGGAAAATTAAGGTTTTAGCAGAACCAGATCCTGAAAAACTTCCCTGGAAAAAACTTGGGATTGATATTGTTATTGAATCAACAGGATTTTTTGCAGATAGAGAAGGGGCTGGGAAACATTTGAAAGCTGGGGCAAAAAAAGTTTTGATTTCTGCACCTGCTAAAAATTCAGATGTTACTGTTGTTTTAGGTGTTAATGAAAATAAATTAAAAAGAGAACATAAGATTATTTCAATGGGAAGTTGCACTACTAATTGTCTGGCTCCTTTGGCTAAAGTTTTAAATGATTCTTTTGGGATTAAAAAAGGTTTTATGACAACTGTTCATGCTTATACAAGCAATCAGAATATTTTGGATAGCCCGCATAAAAAATTAAGAAGGGGAAGAAGTGCGGGCGTGAACATTATTCCCACTACTTCTGGTGCAACTAAATCAGTTGCAGAAGTTATTCCTGAATTAAAAGAAAAGATAAATGGATTGGCTATGAGAGTTCCTGTTGCTTGTGGGAGTGTTGTGGATTTTGTTGCTGAACTGAATAAAAAAGTTACAAAAGAGCAAGTGAACAAGGCATTTAAAAAAGCGAGTGCTGGGAAAATGAAAGGGATTTTGCAGTATACAGAGGATGAAATTGTAAGCAGTGATATTATTGGAAATTCTTATTCTTCTGTTATAGACGGCATTTCTACTATGGTGATTGGGAATATTGTCAAGGTTTTAAGCTGGTATGATAATGAGTATGGTTATAGTTGCAGGATGGTTGAGTTGGTTAAGATGTTGAAGTAGTTTAAATCCTAGCGGGCGTTTAATTTTAGGTTAAGAATAGTTTTAAATAAGAGAAAATCCCGGTATTTTGTTTACAAAATTATTTTTCCAATAATAATTTTAGCTTTGTTTATTGCAAGATTTTTTATTATTTTATCATTTATGATATGGTATCAATAATGTGCAAAACTTTGAGATATGTAGATAAGAATCTTAAGCTCTGTTTTGTTAGCTAAAAATTGTAAACAGATATTAAAAAGGAAACTTCACACTTTAGTGTGGAGAGGATGTCATACTTGAAATTAAATATCTTCTAAGACTCTTAACAGATTTAAAGTGAATTTGAGATTAAGAGCTTGGTTAGGGCGTTTATTTTTAAACCAAAAGTTTATAATATTTATTTTTCTTTAATTTATAGTAAAAGAGGTAAAATGTATGATTTAATTATAATTGGTGGTGGACCAGCAGGGATAACTGCTGCGATTTATGCTGCTCGGCGCAAGATAAAATTCTTACTTGTAACTATTGATGTTGGCGGGCAGGTTGTCTGGAGTTCTGAAGTTGATAATTATCCTGGTATTCCTGATTCTACAGGGATAGGACTTGTTCAAAAATTTCAAGAGCATATAAAAGATTACAAAATTAAAATTAGACAGGAAGAAGTTTTAAAATTAAGCAAGAAAGGAAAAATTTGCGCTATGAAAACAAAAAAAGGCGTTTATGAATCTAAAGCAATTATAATTGCTTCTGGCAAAAAGCCGAGAAAGTTAAATGTTCCTGGTGAAGAGAAATTTTTAGGAAAAGGCGTGAATTATTGTGCAACCTGCCATGCTCCTTCTTTTAAAGGCAAAGTAGTTGCTATTGCCGGAGGAGGAAATTCTGGTTTAGAAGCTGCTTTATTTTTAGGAAAATATGCAAAAAAAGTTTATCTTTTAGATATTAATCCTAAGCTCGGCGGGGAGCCTTATTTAAGAGAGAAGGTTTTAGCAGATAAGAAAATTTCAGTTTTAAATTCTGTTAAAATAAAGGAAATTCTCGGAAGAGAAAAAGTTAGTTCTTTAAAATATGAAAAGGGCGGTGAAGAAAAAATACTAAAATTAGACGGGATTTTTATTGAAATTGGTTTGGTTACAAGAGCAGATTTTACTAATGTTAAGAAAAATAAATGGGATGAGATTATGATTTTTAGAAGCACAAAAACTAATGAGGAAAATATGACAAACATTCTGGGAATTTTTGCTGCTGGTGACTGCACTGATATCCCTGCAAAACAGATTGTAGTAGCAGCTGGAGAAGGCTGTAAAGCTGCTCTTGCAAGTTTTGATTATATAAATAAGTGGAAATAATTTTGATTAAGATGAAATCTCTTCCTAATAATCTAAAAAATAAAATAGTTCTTTTAAGAGTGGATATTAATTCTGATATTAAAAATGGAAAAGTTATTTTAGGTGAGAGAATTAAACAGAGTGCTGAAACAATAAATTTATTAAAAAAAAGAAAAGCCAAAACTGTGGTAATTGCCCATCAAGGAAGGCCTGGAAAGAGTGATTTTTTAAGCTTAAAACAGCATGCAAAATTATTAAATAAGTTTACAAAAATTAAATTTGTCGACGATATAATTGGCAAGAAAGCTGAAATAGAGATAAAAAACTTGAAAAATAGAGAAGCAATTCTTTTAGATAATATCAGGAAACTGAAAGATGAATTTAATCCAGGGAATAATAAAATTATTAAATTTTTTGCCCCTCTTGTTGATATTTATATTAATGATGCTTTTTCTGTTTGTCATAGAAAACAAACTTCTATTGTGAGTTTTCCTAAATATTTTAAGAGTTGTGCAGGACCGTTTTTAGAAAAAGAGATTGATGCTTTGAAAAAGATTAAAATTAAAAATTGTTTGTATGTTCTTGGGGGGGCAAAACCCTCAGATAATATTAAACTTTTTGGGAAGAATAAAGTTTTGGCTTGTGGTTTATTTGGGCAGGTTTGTTTTATTAATAAAGGCAAAAAACTTGGGCAGCAAGAGAGGTATTTGAAAAAGGGAAAGTATTTTATTAAGATTCCTAAAAATAAATTAAAGAATGTTGAAACACCTGTTGATTTTGCTGTAAGAATTAATAGTAAAAGGATTGAGATACCTGTTGAAAATTTCCCAAGTAAATATAAGATTTTTGATATTGGTAGGCTTACTATTAAAAAATATGCTGAGGAAATAAAAAAAGCCAAGGCAATTTATATGAAAGGGCCTGCTGGTGATTGTGCTGATAAAATTTTTTGCAAAGGCACATTTGCAATTTTAAGAGCCATTTCTAAAAATAATGGTTTTAGTTTAATTGGGGGTGGGCATTTATCTGATGCTGTTGAAGCTTCTGGAATTTCCAAGAAAAAATTTGGGCATGTCAGTTTATCTGGCGGGGCTTTGTTAAGATATCTCGCAGGTGAGAAATTACCTGGGCTTGAGGTGCTTAAGTAAGATTTATAATCTTGAATTCTTTGTTTAATTTAATATAAAGGAGGTAAAATGGCACAAGAAGCACAGCAAGTTCAAGCAACAGACTCTGTTGAAACTACTGCTGCAACTCAAACAGCTCAGCCAGTTAGTGGAGTTAAATGGTATAAAAAGTGGTGGGTTTGGTTAGTTGTGGTAATTATTTTAGGGATTGCAGGATATTGGTTTTTTCTAAAATAAAGTTTAGATTAAGATGGAATTTGATATTGTAAGTTTTGGCTCTGCGATTGCAGATGTTTTTGTAAGCACAGATTTAAGTGAAAGAAAAAATTTTATTAGTTATCCTGTTGGAGCTAAAATTTTAATTAAAGATTTAAGATTTGATATTGGTGGGGGGGGGACTAATACTGCAGTTGCTTTTTCCTGTTTAGGTTTAAAAACAGGATGTATTTGCAAAATAGGAGATGATGAATCTGGAAAAAAAGTGCTGGATTTATTCAAAAAAGAAAAAATTAAATTTTTAGGAAAAAAAGAGGAAAATGCAAATAGCGGTTATTCTGTTATCTTGGACAGCAAAGAAAAAAATAGGACAATTTTAACTTACAAGGGAGTTAATGATGAGATAGGAATAAAAGATATTAAAAAATTTAAAACAAAATGGCTTTATTTATCGTCGGTGTTAGGAAAAAGTTTTGAAACACAGAAAAAACTTATTAAAATTTTAAAAAATAAAGGAGTTAAGATTGCATTTAATCCAAGCTCTTATTTAATCAAAAGAAAAAATTTAAAGTTATTTTTAAAATTGTGTGATGTTGTTATTATGAATAAACAAGAAGCAGAAATGTTGGTTGGCGGGAAGAAAAAAGATTTGCTTTTGGATCTGCATAAACTTGGTCCAAAAATTGCGGTGATAACAGATAAAAATAATTTGATTAGCTGTTATGATGGCACTAGGAAGTATTTTCTTAAGCCAAATAAAATTAGGGTTGTTGAAAGAACCGGTGCCGGGGATGCATTTGCCTCTGGTTTTGTTGCTGGACAAATTACAGGGAAAAGTATTAATGAGAGTTTAAGGATTGGTTTGCGCGAGAGCGAGGGTGTTATAAAACATATTGGAGCTAAAAATAATTTATTGAGGATGAAATTAAAATGAAGATATTAGTTGTTTTTTATTCTAGAACCGGAGTAACAAGAAAAATTGGAGAAAAAATTTCCAGAAATTTAAATGCTGATATTGAAGAAATTACTTCTTTTAAAAATTATCTTGGAATTTTTGGAGCTATTAAAGCTTCTATTGAGGCAATTTTTAAAAAAATGCCTTCTATTAGTAAAACAGAGAAAAATCCTTTTGAGTATGATTTGGTAATTATTGGAACTCCTGTTTGGGCGCATACAATGTCTTCTCCTGTTAGGACTTATTTAACTAAAAATAAGTTTAAGAAAGTTGCTTTTTTCTGCACTTATCAAGGAACATATGGAAAAGTTTTTCAGAAAATGAAACAACTTTCAAAAAAACCAATAAATACCTTAGTGTTAAAGACAAAAGAAATTAAAAATAATTTATACAAAAACAAAATTAAGGATTTTTGCAGGGTTTAAAATGATTAAATTAAATAAAATTTTACAAAAACGCAGAGCATTTTTTTTAGCTTATGACCAGGGTTTGGAGCATGGACCAACTGATTTTAATGACAAGAATGTAAATCCAGAATATATAATTGATATTGCTAAAAAAGGGGATTATACTGGTGTGATTTTTCAAAAAGGAATAGCTGAAAAATATAATGTTTTGATAAAAAAATCTAAAGTCCCTTTAATTTTAAAATTAAATGGCAAGACAAATTTGGTTAAAGGAGAACCGGTTTCAAGGCAATTATGTAGTGTCAGAGAAGCTGTAAAACTTGGAGCTGATGCAGTTGGCTATACTATTTATTTAGGAAGTGAATATGAATCAATAATGTTAAAAGGGTTTGAAAAAATACAAAGGGAGGCTCATGCAAAAGGTTTGCCTGTAATTGCATGGATTTATCCTCGTGGAAAATCAATTAAAGGAAAATCAAGCAAAGAACTTATGGCTTATTCTGCAAGAACTGGCTTGGAGATTGGAGCAGACATTATTAAAATAAAGTATAATGGAAATGTTAAAGATTTAAAATGGGCTGTGAAAAACGCAGGTAAAACCAAGGTTGTTATTGCAGGAGGAATGAAAAAGGGGGAGAGAGTTTTATTAAAGCAGGTTAAAGAAATTATTGAGGCTGGCTGTATTGGTTTGGCAATTGGAAGAAATGTTTGGCAGGATAAAAAACCTCTTGAAATTACAAAAAAAATTAAAAAGGTGATTTGGAAATGAAAAAAACTTTTTTATGTAAATCAGGTATTTACAAATGGAGCAAAACAAAATTTTATAATATTAAGAGTTTTAATGTTAAAGATTATTAAAAATGTTGTTTAAAGTATGAAAAGATGAAAAGATGGAGTGAACTAAAATGGAAAAACTAATAGTTGTAATTAATTTTAAAACTTACAAGCAAGGCAAACAAGCTATTAATCTGGCTAAAGTAATTGAAAAAGTTAATAAGGATATAATTATTGGAGTTCAGGCTTCTGATATTTATGAAATTGCCAAAACTACAAAATTGAAAGTTTACAGCCAGCATGTTGATTATTTCAAGCCAGGGAGATATACTGGTTTTATTCTTCCTGAAGCAGTTAAAAAAGATGGGGCAGTTGGCAGTTTTTTAAATCATTCTGAGCATAAATTAAAATTCAGAATTTTAAAAAAGACAATTAAGAGATGCAGGCAGACTGGATTAAAAACAATTGTTTTTGCATCGACGCTAAAAGAGGCTGAAAAAATCCAGAGAATGAAGCCAGATTATTTGATTATTGAACCTCCTGAATTAGTTGGAGGGAAGAAGTCAGTTAGTAAAGTAAAATCAGAATTAATAGAAAAAATTGCTAAAAAATTAAAAATGCAATTTTTAGTCGGTGCTGGCATTCATTCAAGAGAAGATGTGAAAATTGCCATGAAATTAGGTGCGGATGGAATAGCGGTTTCTTCTGCTGTCTGCAAATCTAAAAATCCTGGGAAAAAGTTGAGGGAGTTGATGAAAGATTAAAATGCATTGGAAAAAGGTTTTGTTTTTATTAAGGGAATAAATATATTTAGTAAAAAAAGGATTTCTTAGAATAAGATGTTGAGAATATGCAAAAAATAGAAAATAAAAATATTAAGATTTTGAAAGTTATTAAATGCAGAAGAAATCCATATCATTTATGATATGGTATCAATAATATGCAAAACTTTGAGATATGATGAGAAGCTTAAGCTCTGTTTTGTTAGCTAAAAATTGTAAACAGATATTAAAAAGAAAACTTCACACTTTAATGTGGAGAGGATGTCATATGTGATAATATACTTTTTGAAAAAAAGATGTGTGTTATGCTTCTATTGGTTCTGCTCTTGAAAATTTTTTAACCAGTTATTTTAAAGAACCAATTTATGTTACTGCAAAAAGTATTAAGAGTTTAAAAAATTGTTTAATAAATAAGAATTAGATTTTTAAGATTTTTTTACAGAGTACAAGTCCAGCCACCATCTATTACAGTTTCTGTACCGGTCATATATGAAGAAGCATCACTTGCCAGGAAAACAGCAGCTCCTGCAATGTCAATTGGCTTGCCTGTTCTTTTTAATGGAAGTTTTGCTAAAGAAGCCTCTCTTGTTTTTTTATCAGCTAATAAATTTTTAGTCATTGCTGTTTCTATTATTCCAGGATGAATAGAGTTAATTCTTATTCCTAATGGGCCATATTCTGCTGCTAAAGATTTTGTTAATAATCTGGTTCCACCTTTAGAAGCGCAATAAGCTGCTGCTTGTGCATAACCTAAAATTCCTGCAACAGAGGAGATATTAATAATAGAAGAGCCTTTTTTCATGTATTTTAGTGCTGTTTGTGAACATAAAAAATAACCTTTTAAATTTATATCAATGGTTTTATCCCAAGATTCTTCAGATACTTTTTTAGTTGGTTCTGTGATAAAAATTCCTGCATTATTGACTAGGATATCAATTTTTTTAAATTTTTTGATTGTTTCTTTTATTAAATTTTCAATTTCCTGTTTTTTTGAGATATCTGTTTTGACAAAAAAAGAGTTTCTTTTTAATGCCTTTATTTTTTTTACTGTTTGCTGTCCAGGGATTATGTCTGTTACAACAACATCTGCTCCATGTCTTGCAAGTTCTACAGCAATAGACTGTCCAATGCCTCTTGCAGAACCAGTAACTATGGCTGTTTTATTTTTTAGATTGAACATTTTCCTCTTTTTATTTTAATATAAGAAATGGAACATATTTAAGGTTTTCGTTCATCACAAACTATTTAAAATCTTTTTTTCTTTTATTATAAAGATGGTGAAGGTAATTAAACGCCCGTGGGGTGAAATGAAAAGATTTGTTTTAAATAAAAAGTGTAGTGTGAAGATTTTAACAATCAAACCTAAACAAATGTTAAGTCTTCAGAAACATAAAAAAAGAGATGAGATGTGGTATTTTTTGACTCCAGGACAGGTTCAGCTTGGAAAAAGGAAGATTAAGGTTAAGAAAGAAAGTGTGATTAAAATTAAGAGAAATACTGCTCACAGGATTATTGCTGGAGAAAATAAAGTGATAGTTTTAGAAATTTCTTTTGGTAGATTTTCAGAGAAAGATGAAGTGAGATTGGAGGATAAATATGGTAGGATTTAAAAAAGATGTTATTACGATTGATTTAGGGGGGACTAATTTAAGGGTTGCTCTTGTTAGGGGGAATAAAATTATAAATTATAAAAAAAGGAAAACTCCTAAACAAAAACACAATTTAATTATAGCCTTATTTGATTCTATTTCTTCTTTAATGACAAAAAATGTCAGAGCTATTGGGATAGCGAGCCCTGGGCCTCTTGAAAACGGGATAATAAAAAATCCACCTAATCTTCCGCTTCAGAATTTTAATCTGAAAGAAAAAGTAAAGAAAGTATTTAATAAAAAAACTGTAGTGGAGAATGATGCAAGTTGTGTGGCATTGGCTGAAATGAAGCTGGGATGCAAAAAGAAGAATTTTATTGTCTTAACTTTGGGAACTGGGATTGGTGGGGGCATAATTATTAATGGTGAGCTTTACAAAGGAAGCGGTTATGCAGGAGAACTTGGGCATATAATCCTTGATAAAGGAAAAGATTTTGAAGCAATATGGAAAAAGAACAGAGGGCTGGTTAAAAAATATTTCGGAAAAAAACTTTTAATAAAAGATTTATTAAAGAAGAAAGACAAAAAAGTCAAAAGAATTTTAAATAAAATTTCAAAATGTTTAGGAGAAGGGATAGCAAGTTTAATTAATATTTTTGACCCAGAAATTGTGATTTTATCAGGGGGGGTAAAAGAAACTGGGAATAAATTTTTAAATATGATAAAAAAAGAAACAAAAAAATATGTTGCATTGCCGAGGATGCCTGAAATTGAATGGACAAAATTAGAGCATCCTGGAATTTTGGGGGCGAGTTTGTTGGTAAAATGAGAGAAAAAGTTAGAAAATTTAGAAGAGAATTTAGAAAACAAATAGTACTTGCCACAATAGCTGCTTTTGGATTTCTTATAGCACTTACTTGGAGAGATTTTATTTCAGAAATAGTAGGTTATTTTGTAAAATCGCTTGGTTTACCAAGCCCCCTTTATATCTATAAACTCATGACAGCCTTAATTATAACTTTTTTAGCTGTACTTGGAATTTTAATCATAACAAAATTTAAAGTCGAGGTAGAATGAAAATAATTAAAAAAGTCAAAGCACCAGTTAGAATTGACTTTGGCGGTGGAACAACGGATATTTCTCCATTTAAAGATAAGTATGGCGGGGCTGTTCTAAATGCAACTATCAATAAATATATTACTGGGAAATTAATTATTGGAAATAAAAGAACTTATTTAGAGTATTCTGGGGATATTCCAACTTCAAGTGGGCTTGGGACTTCAGGGGTTATGAATTTAGTTTGGCTGGCTTTAATTTCACAAACTCCAAATAAATTTAATTCTAAAAATAAAAAAGAGATTGCAGAAGATGTTTATAAATTAGAACAGGCAATGGATTTAGTTGGTGGAAAACAAGACCAATATGCTTCTGCTTTTGGCGGGATAAATTTTTTTGAATTTAAAAGAGATAAAGTTAAGGTTGCTAGATTGAAATTGCCAAGAAAGATTATTAAAGAATTAGAAAGTAAATTAACTTTAGTTTATACTGGAGAACCACATTTTTCAGGGGATTCTAATAAAGCAATGGTTGATAATTTAAGGAAGGGAAAGAATACAAAGAATTTGTTAAAAATTAAAGCTATTGCTTATGAAATGAAAAATGCTTTATTAAAAAAAGATTTAGACAGGTTTGCTGAATTAATGAATTCTGAAACTGTTGAGAGAGAAAAGTTAGACAGTTCTATTGTTCCTTTTAATGTTAGGAAAATAATTAAAAAAGGAATGGAGAATGGGGCTATTGGCGCAAAGGTTTGCGGTGCTGGGGGTGGAGGAAGTATTTTATTTTTTGGTGATAAGAGAAAGTTAAAGAAAAAGTTTGGAAGAAAAGTTATTGATTTTAAGTTTGATTTTGAGGGATTGAAGCTGATTTAATGAAATTAGTTTAAGTCTAGCAGAGGCATTTAACCTTAGGTTCATAAAAGGATTATTTTTTCATCTCATTGCTTCTTTTTAGGATATAAATCTAAAATTATTATTTTATCTTTATTGAGAAGACATGCATAGGATAATCTATAGGGATTAGCATATAACCCTCTTGTTCCTTTTCTCAAATTTCTCATTGGTTTTCCAACTTCTGGATTTAGAATTATTTTCTTAATTTGTTTTATTGTTTTCTCTTTTAATAATTTATCCTTAATCTTATTAAATTACAAGAGATGATAACTAAATAAATCACACTTTTGGGAATGCAATTCTGTAATCCATGTAACGTGGGCATCACCAAAACTCCTTATAAATTTCAAAAGTTTTTTTTGCGATTATGTTCCAGCCGTTTGTTTTTTTTACATAATTTTGTGCATTTCTTGACATTTGGCCTCTAAGTTTTGGATTTGCTAAAAGTTTGTTAATTGCTTTGTAAAAATCCTGTCTTTTTTTTACTGCAATTCCTGCTTTGCTGTTTCTTATTTCTGCTCCTAGCCCCTCTATGTCTGTAACAATTGCAGGAGTTGCGACAGCAAAACCATGAGCTAAAACCCCTGATTGAGATTCACTTTTATAAGGCAGAGCTAAAATATCAAAACTTATTAATCTCTTGTAAAATTCTATTTCTCCATAATTTTTAACAATAAATTCTATGTTTTTGCTTACTGAATTTTTCATAACTTCTTCTAAAACTTTGTCTATGTAAATTTTTGTTGCAGGATTTTTGTGTGGTTTTAATTCTAAAGAGAGGATTGCATTTGGGAATCTTTTTACTACTTTTGGCCATTGTTTTATTAATGTTCTAAATCCTTTTCTTTCATCTGCCAATCCTGCAGAACCGACAATAAGATTGTTGTTGTAATCAAAATCTTTTCTTACTTCTTTTTTGTTTAATTTAATATCTTCTCTTGAGCCGTGAGGGAGAACATAAACATTTTCAGGAGCCCAGCCAATATTATTTTTCAGGGCTTGTTTTTGATATTGTTCATGAAAAATTCCTGCGTTTAACTGCTTTAAGCTTTTACTGACAAAATTTGCATGAGGTTTTGTCAGTTTTTCATAAATACTATGATAAGTCATGACTATTGGGATTTTTTCTTTTCTGATAAGTTTGATTAGTTCTATAACTCTTTTATTGCAGTCTCTGTAAGTTTCATATAAACCATATTCATGCTGGATATGAACAATATCTGGTTTTTCTTTTTTTATTATTTTTAAAACTTTAAAATGCCAATTTTTGTCTTTTATATTATCTATTATTGGATAATCTGCTTTTTTTGCGTCTGTATGCGCTATAATTTTAAAAGAAATTTTCTTCCCTGTTTTTTTTGCATATTTTTTTAGAGATCTTATGTAATGTTCAGAATAAAATGCTATTCCGCATGAACGAGGCAGGTAACTTGAAATCCAGACTACTTTTTTTACCATAATAAAGAAAAAGAAAACTTGCTTAAATATCTTGGGGTTTTTGAATTTAAGAAGATATGTTTATAATCTTATTATAATTGATTTTTTTATGGAATATAAAATTATAAAACTGAGTTTCCCTTTAAAACAAAAATCTTTAGTTGAGATTTCTGTAACAAAGATTCCTTGTTCAGGAAGAGAAACAATATATGATATAGTAGATTTTTTTAGAGATGAAATTTTTTTGAAATATAAAATTAAGGAAATAAAGAGAGAAATAAAAAATGATGTTTTATTAAGGGAAATTATAAATCTTCATGATGAAGAAGGCATTGATGCAAGCAAAGTAAAAAAAATGTTTAGGCAAATTAAAAAAGGAGAGGAAATATTATTTAATTGTGGGTTGCCTAATATAAAATTAGTTAGAACGAAAGATAATGAGTTTGTTTTGTTTGATGGGCATCATTCTTTGCTTGCTTATATGAAAGCTGGCAGAAAATATTTGAGTGAAGTGCCTTGTTTGATTTTGGAGACTAACAAAGGTTTTTCTGATAATGAGATAATGATATTTTTTGGTAAACATGGCATAGAATTAAAAAATAAAGATTGGGAGGACTATGTAATAAATTGGAGGGTTAAAGAGGGGGAGCTTTGTAAAAGAAAAAGAAAGAATATCGGGGAAGTTTTTGATTCTTTGGGTTTCTGAGTGCACTGACAGGAGAAATTAACTAAAATCTGTTTTATTTTTGTAGAAAAGTTTGTACCAAATAAAATATCCATATATCACAATATAAATTACAAACCAAGTAATCCAAAAAATTGCAAAATTAAATATTATATTAATGATATTTTCAATTAATATGTAAATTAGATAAATAGTGAATAAATAAAAGCCCCATTTTTTATATGTAAAAAGTCCTATTAAAGATAAAATAATTAAGATGTTGTTAATATAAAATTGCCAGGAGGTTATTAGATTTTGAAGAGTGTCTAAAAACGATGCGCTTCCCATTAGGATTAAAAATCCTAATACAAAAAAGATTAATATAATCCAAGTTCCTTTTCTAATCCCCTCTCTTCCTATTATAAAAATAATA
The DNA here is from genome assembly GCA_017610445.1 of Candidatus Dojkabacteria bacterium. GTDB lineage: Archaea > Nanobdellota > Nanobdellia > Pacearchaeales > GW2011-AR1 > ARS1285. Next base: position 27,464 of record JAFCCB010000003.1, on the reverse strand, counting down.
ATATTTTTTTACTATTTAAACATTTTTTGGAGCATGCGCGAAGAAATTTTACCTAACTATGATTTCTGTATATCAAGCGTGAGATATTTAAATTTTCTGAATGCCCTACATTTATTTAATTGCTTTTTCTCTTAATTTCTTCTAATATTAATCTTGCAATTAAATATGAAATTGTTGATTCTGCGCCCTGATTTAGATTTAAATTTTCTTTTGATAATCCATCATAACAACCGCCTGTTGTTTCATTATATACCATTTGTTTTAGATAGTTTTTTCCTAAGAACCAGTTGAAAGCAAGAACTGCTTTTTCGTGATAATGCTTGTCTTCTGTTATAGAATAAGCAATAAGAAATGTCTGCACCATTGAAGAGACATTTATTGGCTGTTGATCAAATAAAGCCCGTTTGCCGTTTTTATTAAACCAGCCATTTTGCCCGATAGGAAGCAGTTCATCGTCGATAAAAACAATATCTGAGAGAAAGTGGAGAGTTTTTTCAGCTATTTTCAAATATTTTTTATTGTTTGTTATATCATATGCTAAAAATAATGCTTCTGGCAATTTTGAGTTTGAATATGTCAGGTTTCCTTCAAACCACTGCCAGCCATCTGAAGATTCTTTTTCATAAAATTCTATTAGAGAATCTGCTAATTTTTTAATTTTAACTATGTTTTCTTCTTTTTCATATTTTTTATGATAATAACAAAGACCAATCAGAGAAAATGCTTTTGCTCTTGGGCTGATTAAATCATCAATTTTTTCATAAGATTTTTCAAATAATTTTTTTGCTTTTTTTATAATTTCTTTATTATTGTTTTTTTTGACAGTGTATCCTAAAGCCCAGATTGTTCTTCCAAAAGAATCTTCGCTATGAGAGTCTAAAATTTCATTTTCATTATTAAAATTATTTTTAAAATTTCCGTCTTTTCCCTGTGCATGCTGTAAAAAATTCAGATAGATTTTAGCTAAATTTAATGACTGCTGTGAGTTAAATAAGGAGTTGTGGAGAGTTACTGCAATTAATGCTCTTGAGTTGTCATCAATAGTGTATCCAGATGATTTGTCTGGCCTAGAGTCTACTGCAAACTGTATGCATCCTAAATTATTTGTTAAATTTTTCAAATGATTTAATTTTATAATTGGATATTTTTTAGTAGTTTCTTCTCTTATTCTAACTACTTTGTTAAAAACATTTAAATAACGGCCGGCAATATTCTGCCAGGTCATTCTCCTGCTGAATGAATAGGCTTTTTTTTCAAATCTGCTTTTTAATTCTTTGTCTGATAATATTATATCTATTGCTTTTGTGTAAGATTCTGGATTTTTGAATTCTGTTAAAAGCCCTTTTTCATCTGCCAGAATTTCTTTTGCATAAATGCTTGGTGTTGAAACTATTGCTTTTCCACAGCCCAAAGCATATGAAAGTGTGCCGGAAACTATTTGATTTTTGTCGAGATTTGTGCATATATAAATATCAGTTGCAAGAAGATGATATATTATTTCTTCCTGTGTTAAATATTTATTATAAAATTTAACATTATTTTTTAATCCAAGTTTATTGACAAGTTTAATAAGTTCATTTCTATATTTTTCTCCTTCTTTTTTTCTTATTACAGGATGGGTTTCTCCTATAATCAAATATAGAAGATTGGGATATTTTTTAACTAAATCAGGAAGAGCTTTAATCATATATTCTATTCCTTTTCCTCTGTTTAATAAACCAAATGTTGATAATGTTATTTTATTGTTTAATTTTAATTTCTTTTTAAAATAACTATTAGGATAAAAAGGAACATTAGGAATTCCATGATAGACAACATGTATTTTGCTTTTTTCAATATCATAATCTTTATTTAAAATATCCACTGCAGTATTAGCCATGACTATTATTGCTGCAGAGCGAGAGACAATTGATTTAACTATTTTTTTTCTTGCTTCATCAGGAGAGGGGAGAATACTATGAAAGGTTACCACAACTGGTTTTTCAACCCTTTCTAAAAAATGTATTAAATGACTTCCAAGTTCACCTCCAAAAAGACCAAATTCATGCTGTATGCATACTAATTTAATGTTTGAGTCATTTATCTTTCTTGCAACATTTATATAATCTTCAATATCATCTTTATTAAGCTGCATAATTACTTTATTATCATAATTATAAAAACTTTCGTTTTCATTTAAAGCTATAACTTTAGATTTTAATTTTGGATTAAATCTTTTATTCATAGAAGAAACAAGGTCTTTTGTGAAAGTTGCTATGCCGCATTCTTTTGGAGGGAAGTTACTAAGAAAACAGATTTTTGAGTGTTCCAGATTAGGTTCTTTGCCTTTATCTTTCATGTTATTAACTCACAAAATTTTAAGGGTTTATAAAGCCAACTTTTTTTTGATGTTCTTAGGCAGTGATAAAAACAAAGAGATTAAATAAGAAAATTATTTAAAGATAATAAATCTTTTGATTTTATAAGGTGTTTGAAAAAATGAGGTGGCCAATTGGAAAATTAAAAAAATTCAGGGGGAATCCTGTTTTAAATCCTTCTAGAAAAAGTAAATTTGAGAGTGCTGCAGTTTATAACGGGACTGCAGTTAGAAAAAATGGAAAGATTTATCTTTTTTACAGGGCTGAACAGCATTATTATAATGATTATATTTCAAAAATTGGTTTGGCAATCAGCGAGGATGGTTTGAAGTTTAAAAGGCAAGGAGAGCCGGTGATTGTTCCTGAAAGAAGATATGAAAAACGAGGATGCGAGGACCCGCGGGTTTGTGAAATTGACGGAAAATATTATATGACTTATGTTGCATATTCTGGACGAAGAACTTATATTGCATTGGCAGAATCTAATGATTTATTGAGCTGGAAAAAAAGAGGAGTTATCATGAAATATGTCAAGTCAGGAGCATTGGTTTCTGAAAAAATTGATGGGAAATATGTTTTATATTTTGGGGATGTTAATATTTATATGGCTAGTTCAAAGGATTTAAAAAAATGGAAAGTTTATGAAGAGCCGGTTCTTACCCCAAGAGCAGATAAATTTGATTCAAGATTAGTGGAAATTGGGCCCTGCCCTATTGTAACTAAAAAAGGAATATTTATGATTTATAATAGTTCAGATGGAGAGGTGTATAATGTTGGTTATGCAATGTTCAGCAAGAAACATCCTGAAAAATTGATTGCAAGAACAAACAGCCCGAGATTATCCGCAAGCCAGCCCTGGGAAAATTATGGCAAAGTAAATTATGTTGTTTTTGCAGAGGGATTGGTTGAAAAAAACAGAGAATATTTGGAATATTATGGCGGGGCTGATAAAAGTATTGGGGTTGCTTTAGGGAGAAAGAGGTATTAAGGATTTAAGAAAACTTTTAAAAACAACAAACCCTTTAATTAATGATTGAAAGGGGGTGAGAGAATGATACCAATAGAAATTATAGCTTTAATTTTTATTATTGTTGCGGTTATTAAGATTTTAGTTATTTTAAGCAAGCCAGAAGCATGGGTGAATTTTGTGAAGAAATTTTGGAATGTTCCAATTTTGACTTCTGGAATTTGTTTGGTTTTAGCAGGGGTTGTATTATATTATTTAATTCAATCAGGAATGACAATTGTGCAGATTTTTGCTGTTACAGGTTTTATAAGTTTGTTGATGGGAGCAGGAATTGGAATTTATGCTAAAGAAGTAATTGGAGTTGCTGTAAAATTAATGAAAAAAGGGATTATGAAAAAAGCGTGGCTGTACACTTTAATTTGGATGATATTGTTAATTTGGGGATTGAAAGAACTTTTTTGGTAAGTTTTAATTTTTTGAATTTTTTAATTGATTTTTATACTTGGGGATATATAAAATATAAATCTTACTGAGAAGTTGTTTGATTATATCTTTTTTAGATTTTATTTTTTATTAAATGCAGAAGAAATCCATATCATTTATGATAGGGTATCAATAATGTGCAAAACTTTGAGATGAGTAGATGAGAAGCTTAAGCTCTGTTTTGTTAGCTAAAAATTGTAAACAGATATTAAAAAGAAAACTTCACACTTTAATGTGGAGAGGATGTCATATATTAATTTATTTTAAGGATAGTTCTATTTAAGTATAGCTTTAATTCTTCTGACGCCTGCGGAACTTGATTCTTCTTTGATAATTCTAAAATGTCCAAGTTCTTTTGTATTTTTTACATGGGGGCCTGCACAAATTTCTTTGCTGAAGTTTCCTATGCTGTAGACAGAAACTTTATTTCCGTATTTATTTTCGAAAACTCCCTGTGCTTCTTGTTTTTTTGCCTGTTCTAAATTCATTTCCTGTTTTATTACTGGAATGGATTGTTTGATTTTTTGGTTTATGAGCTGTTCTACATCTTTTATTTCTTTGGGTGTTAATTTTCTGTCAAAATTGAAATCAAATCTTAATCTTTCTGAGGTGATGTTAGAACCTTTTTGGGTTATGTCTGGTTTTTTTAAAACTTCACGCAGAGCTTGATTAAGGAGATGAGTTGCTGTGTGGAGTTTTGTAACTTGTTCTGAATTATCTGCAAGTCCTGATTTAAATCTTCCAGCAGTTGCTGTTCTGCTCAATTTTTGATGTTTATTAAATTCTTTTTCAAATTCTTTTCTATCAACTTTAATGTTTTTTTCTTTTGCTAATTCCTGAGTCATTTCTAATGGGAAGCCATATGATTGGTAAAGCAAAAAGGCAGATTTTCCTGAAAGTTGTTTTTTATTTTTTGTTAATTTATTAAATATATTTAATCCTTTATCTAATGTTATGCCAAATCTTTCTTCTTCACCATCTAATTCTTTCAGAATTTGTTTTTTATTTTTTTGTAAATTTTTATAATCATTATAAATTTTAAATACCTCTTCTGCAATAGGTTTTGTTAAGTCTGTTCCAACAAATCCTAATTTTCTTAAATTCATAATTGCTTTTCTGATTAATCTTCTTAAAACATAGCCTTGTTCTGTGTTTGAAGGCAAAATTCCTTCATTTAAAATCATAACCCCTGCTTTGATATGGTCTGCAATTATTCTCATTGTTCTTTCATTTTCTTTATATTTTTTTTCAGAAAGATGTTCAATTTTTTGTATTATTGGCAAGAAAGTTTCTGTTTCGTAAACAGAATTTTTGTTGTTGAGTATTGCTAAAGTTCTTTCTACACCCATTCCAGTGTCGACATTTTTTTGTTTTGATGGAATGTAATTTCCTTTTTTATTTTTATTATACTGCATAAAAACATCATTCCAGATTTCGCAATTGTTTACAAACATTTCTGTGTCAGGACCGCAGGGGCCGGTTTTTCCTGCAGGGCCCCACCAGTTGTTTTGTTTTGAAAGAAATTTTATTTTTGATTTTGAAATTCCTATGGATTCCCAGATTTTTGCTGATTCACTATCTTTGGGGGAATCTTTGTCACCTTTAAAACAGGTAATTGTTAATTTTGATTTTGGGATTTTGAGGATTTTAGTCAGGAATTCAAAAGAGTATTTAATTGCCTGTTTTTTGAAGTAGTCTCCTAAACTCCAGTTTCCCAACATTTCAAAGAAAGTTAAATGAAAGTCGTCGCCTACTTGATTTATGTCTTGTGTTCTTATGCATTTTTGAACATTTACTAATCTTTTTCCCTGAGGATGTTTTTGTCCGAGCAAATAAGGAACTAATGGATGCATTCCTGCTGTTGTAAAAAGAACTGTCGGGTCATTTTCAGGAATCAGACTTGCATTTGGAATTTGTTTATGGGCTTTTGTTTTGAAAAAATCAATATATTTTTTTATTAGTTGTTGTCTGTTTTTCATTTTTTTAATTTATCTAATTTATTTTCAATTTTATCAAATCTATTATTTATATCATTTTTTACTTTTATAAACTCAATAGGAGTATTTTTATTTATTTTAAACAGGGTTTTCCATAGCATTAATTCAGATGCTGTTATAAATAATGCTAAAGATATTAATGCATTTGTTTCTGGAGGAGAGCCCTTTAATAATCCTAAGGCTATGGCTATTATTGCTATGATTATCATCCAAAATATAATATCTTCTATTTTTACCATTTTATCTAAATAAAGCATAGATAGCTAAGAGTATTAAAACTGCAATTAATATCCAAAAGAGTATTTCTGTAATTTTCATAAAAAGAGTAAGGAGAAAGGATTTAAAAAATCTTTTATTGGTTTAGTTCTGCAAGTTTTTTCTTTATGTCTTTTAACTGCTCTGTAATGTCTTGTTTTTTCTTTTTATTAATGCTCTGCTCTCTTTTTTTGAATTTTATTGGTTTTTTCTGGTCTTCTGGAAAAGTAGTTTCTATCTGATTTATTTTTGTTTTTAAATTTTTTAATGCAGTTTTAAATTTGTTTTTTATTGCAAGTTCTTTTTTTCTCAGTGATTTATATGTTTTAACTTTTTTTTCAGTTCGCAGTAAATTTAATTCAGTTGATAGAATTTGTTTTTTTGCGTTTAAGGTTTCCTCATAATTAAGTTTAATATGTTTTGTTTCCATGTTTATTCCAATAAATTCATCTTTAAAAAACTTGGGTTAATTGAAAGTTTTGCGGGTGGCTGGTTTGTAATTTATTCTGATTTCTTTTTTGTGGTTATGAAAAATAAAATAATTATTTAAAGGTTTTTCTTTTCCCATCTTCACTTAGAACTCTCTTTTCCACTTAGATAGATATTATAGAAATATCTACTTTTTAAGTTTATCGATTGAGCAAGAAGCAACGATGGCATTCTTGCATTAAGTTTAGTGCTGATGGTGAGAGTTTGTATGTCATAAAATTATTAGAGATTAGAGGTTTTTAGAATTAACTATTTAAATTATCTTTAAGCTACTTATCTATAGCAAGAAATATTTATTAGATAATAATTAATAAAATAAGTTGAGTTAGAAGGACTTCCTAAATTTATGTGCAAAAATAGCAGAATATGTGCCTATGAGAGTATGCATTTAACTAAAAGTCTTTTCAATTCTTTAATCCAACTTATTAAAAATGTTTTTGTCAATTAAATCTATTCTTGATTTTATTATTTGTATTTCTCTTTCCCATTCTGATAACTCCTGTTCTTCTTTTGTTTTGATTTCTTTTGTTTTTTTAAGGAAGTTGTCTATTTCCTGTATTTTAGTTTTGATTTCTTCAAAAATTTCAATAGTAGTCTGGAATTTATCTAATCTTACAAAAATTGGCTCTGCTTTTTTTGTTAGTTTTGGGGTTCTTATGATAGGCGGGGATAGTTCTAAAGTTCTTTTTGGTTTAAAATTTATTTTTGGATTAGGAAAATTTGATTTTTGAAATCCTGGAAGCCTTTCTGGTTTTTCAATTTCATTTTTTATCATATTTTGATTGAAATTTTTTTCATTTTTAGAATCAGGCAAATCAGGCAAGGTTGGAAGAGTTTGAATTTCTTTTGGAACTGGCTGTGTTTCTATTTGAGGGAGTCCTGCAGGGACATCTGGTAGATATTCAGAAGGCAAAACAGGAAGTTCAGATTTAGGCAGCTTTGGCAATTCTGGAAGTTTTGGGATAGCTTCTTCTGTCTCCTCTTTTTTCTTTTTAAATAAACCCATTATTTTATTTATCCTCTTTATTATATCCTTTAGATTACTGTTATTTATAAAAGTATTGTTTAAATATAATTTATTTAGTAAGATTTATAAATTGCATGAAGTATAGAAAAGTATTAAAATGAGGGTTGTTATTAAATTTAACTTTTAAAATGCAAATTAAATTTCTTAAATCTATAGTTGAGGATTTGATTAATAAGCAGTCTGTTGATATTGTTGATTTGCTGGTTGGGAAAAAAGATGTAAATGAATTTTTGATTGCAAAGAAACTTGAGCTGACTATAAATCAGACAAGGAATATTTTATACAAACTTTCTGATTTTGGGCTGGTTTCTTTTATCAGGAAAAAAGACAAGAGAAAAGGATGGTATATTTATTTCTGGACTTTGAATATTGCAAAATCTCTTGGTTTGCTTGAGCAAAAATTAAAACAAGCATTGTTTCAGTTAAAATCCCAGTTAAAAAGCAGGAAAAATGAAAGGTATTATTTTTGCAAGGTTTGTAATATAGAAGTGATAGAAGAGGTTGCGCTTTTGAATAATTTTATTTGTCCAGAATGTGAAGAGGTTTATGAACTGCAAAATAATGAAGGGGTTATTAAAAAACTTGAAAGAGAAATTTCCAAATTAAAAAAAGAGATTGTAATTATTTCTAAAGAAAAAAGAATAGAAGAAATAAAAATAGAGAAAAAGAAAATTAGCAAGATTAAAAGAGACGAGAAAAAAAGGAAAATGAAAAGAAAAGCAAAGAGAAAAATTAATAAAATTAAAAAAGCTAAAGAGAAAATTAAGAAAAAAATTAAGAAGAAAGCTGTGAAAAAGAAAGCGAAAAAATCCAAGAAATCTAAAAAAGCTAAAAAGAAAATTAAGAAAAAAATTAAGAAGAAAGCTGTGAAAAAGAAAGCGAAAAAATCCAAGAAATCTAAAAAGAAAAAATGAATTTTAAGATTACATTAGGTATGTTCTTTAAATTAAGGGCAGATAAAATTTTGAAAGATTGTGAGGTTGCTGATAAAAATGGATAAATGGTTTAATCCGAAGTTTGAAAAGAATTACAGAAAATACACTAAGAGAAGACTTAATTCATATTCTTTTTCGTTTAAGAATTTTTTTAAGAAGTTTAGTGTGACTACTTGGTTTATTATTGTTAATGTAGTTGTTTTTATGGTTGCTTTTTTATTCATTGGGATTTTAGGGGAGCATGGAGCTGAAAAAGTTTTTTCTTTAGTAGCATTACAGCCAAATGCATTTTTTTCAGGTGCAGTCTGGACATTGTTTACTAGTATGTTCATGCACGGTAGTTTTACTCATTTGTTTGTTAATATGATTTCATTATTTTTTATTGGAAATTTTGTTGAAAAATTAATTGGCAGGAAAAGATTTTTTTGGTTGTATATACTTTCTGGTTTATTTGCTGGATTGTTATTTGTATCTTTGGCTTATTTTTTTGGGGCAAGTAATTTTGGTGCAAGAATCTTTGGAAGCCCAGAGGTTTTTGCTGTTGGAGCAAGCGGTGCTATTTTTGCTTTAGGTGGTTTGTTGGCAATTTTAACCCCTAAATTAAGAGTTTATGTTTTCTTTGTAATTCCTATGCAGATGTGGGTGGCTATGATTGTACTTTTATTTGTATTATGGGGTGTTTCTATTAGTGTTGGTCTGCCAATTGGAAATACTGCTCACTTAGGGGGGCTTTTGGTTGGAGTTGGTTATGCTCTTTATCTTAAGAAAAAATATCGCAGGAAAACTGCTATGATTAGGAAATATTTTTCAAGATGATTTTATAAACTTATTTAACTCATTAACTAATATTTTATTAAAATCTTATGGAAAGTGAGAGAGGTTTAGTTAAACAACTTAAAAGAAATTATAAAATAGAGGAAGGAGAAAAATGAAAATGGAAGAAAGAGGGAACCAGAAGTTTAATTTAAATGATTTTATTTATGATAATTTTAAACTAAGCTGGGGTTATCTTAAATCACTGAAAAATTATATTTGGTTTTCTATTATTTTATTTTTTTGTTTTATTTTGGTTGGATTTATGCTGCCGATTTTTTTCCAAGAGCAAATTTTAAAATTAATTGCAGAACTTGTAAGGAAGACTGAAGGGCTTGGGTTTTTTGGCTTGATTAAATTTATTTTTATTAATAATTTGAAAAGCAGTTTTTTTGCAATGATTCTTGGAATATTTCTTGGAATTGTGCCTTTTATTGTTTTGGTTGTTAATGGCTATGTCTTGGGTTTTGTTGCAAATAAAACCGTTTTCACAGCGGGCTGGGCGGTTTTGTGGAGATTGCTTCCTCATGGGATTTTTGAACTTCCTGCTGTTTTGATTAGCATTAGTTTAGGCTTGAAATTAGGCAATTTTTTGTTTGTTTATAAAGGGAAAAATAAATGGGGAGAGTTTAAGAAATGGTTAATTGATTCTTTGAGAGTTTTTATTTTTATTGTGATTCCTTTGTTGATTATTGCAGGAGTAATTGAAGGTAGTTTGATTATTTTATTAGGATAATTATTTTTTAGTATAGAATTATTTTTAAAGTGATTTTTAATAGAATTAATATGAGTGAAAGTTTAGATAATAAGTTTTTAGAAGAAATAAAAGAAAAATTTATTGGTTCTGAAAAAGGAGAAACTGAACATCTTTCTATATATTTTTTATCTCAAAATGCAGCAAATTTTTTTAAAGTTCATGTTTCAACAGATGATTATAAAACAAACTGTGTAAGTAAAAGTTTAGGTGGGGTTAGTGCGTTTAAATTAGCTGATGAAGCTTCTGTGTATTTAATAAGAAAAAAATATAGCTGTACTTTAGATATGAAGAATCTTCCTAAAGAGATTAAAGAGAAATGTAGTGTTGGCGGTTAAAACCATTTGTTTAATCTTGTTTGTTGTTTGTATTCTTTTAAGAGGATTGATTTTTGGATGAATAAGTTTATTGAAAGTTTTAATCTTGTTTGTACTTGTTGAAGTGCTTTTTGAATGGTTGGAAATTTTTCTGGTTTTTGATTTAAGATATCTCTTGCAAGTTCTCTGAGGATTCCTACTCCAAGAGGAGCATTATATTCTGGACGCTCTTCTCTGAAAACAATACAATAGGCTTGTTTTTTGATTTTTTCTAAATATTCACAGACTGCAAGTCTTATAGTATAATATGCACCTGTCACATTTGAAGCATATTTTTTTTTGGGATTAAATCTTTCAAAATCCTGAGCAAGATTAATTTTTAATGAAGGGTTCCATAAACTTCCTGACATATATGCTTCTATGACTTCAAAAGAAAATTTGTCTGGAAGCAAAAGAATTTCATAATAATTGCCAATATAATCCCCATGAAATAATAAAATTTCAGAAATTTCAGGATAAAAACGGATTTTTTTGAGAAGTTGTTTTGAGAGTGTGTCATCAACTGCAGTAACAGCCCATCTTGTCGGAACTAATTTTCTGTTATTTTTTAATCCGAGCATTCCTGCTGATAGGATTTTGATGATGTTGCTTGTGTAAGTGTGTTTGGAAAGTTCTATTATTGAGTTTGATGCTTTACTGTCTGTATCTGAAACAATATAATTAATTTTTCTTTTTATAGATGGGTTTTCCTGCAGTATTATTTTTTTTAATGGGGCAGGATTTCCTATTATTGGAAGATGTTTGTCTATATTTAGTTGCGGTTTAAATGGTTTTTTTAAAAAAATTTCTGTTGAAACAGGCTTATCTGCTAAAGAAATTTCCTGCATTGCAGAAAGGAATTTAGAGGGGGTTTGTTTTCCTGGTTGTTTTATTTTTGATTTAAATCTTGAATAGATGAGGTTTGTTCTGAGATTTAGGATTTGTTTTATGGTTAATTTTTTTTCATACCATTTTTCTGGGAGGGACATTTGTTCTGTATCTCCGTATTTATCTGGAGCTAAAATTCCTGTATTGACATTCGGGTATCCAACTCTGCCTATAAAGATTTCCGGTGGGCTGTTGCCTGAGAAATGGGTTTTTATTTTTGGGGCAAATTTTTTTATTTTAGAATAAATTTTGCATGGTTTTCCACACCAGCCCCTTCCCCTGCATTTGACACAAAGTTCTGTTTCAAAAAATCGTTCCATTAATTAAACAAGAAAAATTTCTTTTTATGTTTTGTTAAGATAGATATTAATAATTATTCTTTTAAGTCACTTATTCCTAACATTAGGAACAGCAAGCCAATCATAATTACAAACCAGACAATTCCTCCTTTGAGAAATTCCCATGCAGCAGTTCCAAAATTCCAAAAGGTCCCCCATTGGAATGAAAAAGCCCAAACTAAAACGCTTGCAATTACTAAAATTAGTCCTAACAAGATTTCTATCCATTTATTCATTGTAATTTTATGAAATCGGTTCTGTTTATAAAGATTTCTATGATTTAGTTATTATAATTCATAAATTCTTATAAAGAGAATTGTTTTATTTTATAAATGATTAATCAAAAGAAAGAATTAAATATTTCATATGCTGGGGAGACAAAGCAACTTACTAAATTAGAGATTTTAAAAAAACTTAGTCCTGGAACTGTTTTGAGAGAAGGGCTGAATGATATTTTGCGGGGGGGTGTTGGGGCTTTGGTTGTGGTAAGCAATCCCAATAGTTTGAATATTTTTGAAGGAGGATTTAAAGTTAACTGCAATTTTAATTCAAAAAGATTAGCAGAATTAGCTAAGATGGATGGGGCGATTATTCTGTCTAAGGATTTTAAAAAAATATTTTATGCTAATACTTTGCTGGTTCCTGATAGAACAATTGACAGTATTGAAACAGGAACACGGCATCAGGCAGCAGAAAGAACTGCCAAGCAAACTGGGGGGCTGGTTATTGCAGTTTCTGAAAGAAAGAGGAAGATTACTGTTTATTATGGAAATTTAAGGTATGTTTTGCAAAACACAGAGGATTTGCTGAGGCGGGCTACTGAAACTTTGAGGATTTTAGAAAAGCAAAAAGAAGTTTTTGATGAATTATTTACTAATCTGAATATTTTAGAAATTACTGGTTTGGTTTCTGTTTCAGATATCTGCACTATTTTGCAGAGGATGGAAATGATTAAAAAAATGGCTGACATAATTAATGAGTATCTCGTTGAATTAGGGAAAGAGGGGATTATTGTAAGGATGAGGGTGAGGGAAGTAACTAAGGGGATTGGAAAACAGCAGGAATTAATAATTAAAGATTATTTTGATAATCCTGTTAAGATTAAGGATTTTTTTGATAATCTTAGTTTTGAAGGGCTGTTAGATGCAGAGAATATTGCAAAACTTTTATTTGGAGAATTATCAGAAACAAAAATTATTCCTAAAGGTTACAGAATTTTGAGTAAAATAAATTTGAATGATAATAAAATTGATAATTTGATAACTAATTTTAAGGATTTTGAAGCGATTATTAATGCAGACGAAGAAAAGTTGAAGAAAGTTTTAGGAAATCATACTGAAAATTTTAGAGAAGAATTAAATAAATTAAAAGAACAGATTATGATTGGGAAAAAGATTTGATTTTTTATTGATAAAACTTTGTTTGTGTATTTTTTAAAATTGTGTATCAAAGGGAAAATTATGCAGGCTTATTATTGCAAATTTTATAGAGATAAAAATAGAAAGCAGGCAGAGATTAATTTTTTATGTTTTTGAATTGAAATTTTTACTTTCTTTTTGATTTAGCTTTAGGGTGTTTTTTTAATTTTTTTAATTTCTCTGATTTTCTTGAGTTATATAATATAACTGACAAAATTATTAAAATAATTAATATTAAAATTATGAGTAAATTATATTGGGGTTTTTTTGGTATTTCTTTTTCAGAAGGAAAAGACTCTTTGGATTTAACTTCTAAAGAAATTAAGATTTCTTTTTCTATTCCTCCTGTTTTTAAAATAAGTTTTCCTGTGTATGAATTTATAATTGCGTCTTCTTTTGCAAAAAAGTTTAGTGTAATTGTTTTTGATTCTCTGGTGTTTAGTTCAAAACTTACTTTATTTATATTTAAAAACTCTTTAAGTCCTATTTGCTGTAGACTTATGTTTAATTTATTATTTCCTATGTTTTCTATAATAAAAGTTTCTTTTTTTCTTTTGTAAATTCAATTGCTTTCAATAATTCTTGTTTTCTTTGTTGTGATTTTTCTAATATGTTTCTCATTTATTTGAAAATAAAAGACAGAATATCTTTAGCTGAAATTTATTGGTGCGTATGTAAGATTTCTGCTCTTTGAAATTTAGTTAAAATATGAAAAGTGCAAGAAATAAAATTCTGAAAAAAGACATTAATTTCTAAAAAATTAGCTTTATTTACAATTATGTTTATCACTTTTACACACCAATATACTTATTATATGTGTGTTTATTATATATAAATGCTTTGATTATCTCAAAAATACTTATTATTTATGTAAATCTAAAGAACCATTAATAAGATAAGAAAAAGAAAAATCATCTAAAGAGAAAATAATTTTAATTTGTATTATCAAATCTTATTTTAAGGTAAATTTTAATAATTTTCTGATAAAATACTTAGATGCTGTTTATGGGAAATTGCTGAAAGCAAAAGATTAAAAAGATGTTAAATGGATATATTAAAAAGAAAAGGATAATTATAAAAATAAAATGCTGACTGAGAAGCAAATTAAAGAAATAAGAGAGCATCTTGCAAGGGCGCAAAATCCCCTGTTTTTTTTTGATAATGATGACGATGGATTGTGCAGTTTTTTGATTTTACAGAGATTTATTGGCAGGGGAAAAGGAGTTGCTATTAAAAGTTTTCCTGATTTAAATGAAAGTTATTACAGAAAAGTCAATGAGTTAAAACCAGATTATATTTTTATTTTAGACAAGCCGGTGGTTTCAGAGGCTTTTTTGAAAAAGGCAGAAGAGGAAAATATTCCTGTTGTTTGGATTGACCATCATGAGGTTGAGGAACCTTGTATGAAAACCAGGGTTTCTTTAACAAGCCCAATTTCTTTATTTAGTTATTATAATCCTTATAATAATGATAAAAGTCATGAGCCTGTTTCTTATTTATGCTATAAAATTGTTAATGAGAAAAAAGATATTTGGCTTTCAATTATTGGGTGCATAAGTGATTGTTATTTGCCTAATTTTTATTCAGAGTTTGAAAAAAAATATCCTGATTTGGCTAAGAAAAATCCCAAATCTGCGTTTGAACTGCTTTATGATTCTGAAATTGGCAGGATTGCGAGAATTTTGGATTTTTCTTTGAAAGATACTACTACTAATGTTGTTAAGATGATGAAGTTTATGATGAAGGTTAAAGGAGCGCTGGATATTTTAGAGGAGAATTCTAAAACAAAACAGATTTTAAAGCGTTATGAGGAGGTAAATTCAAAATATCAGGAGTTAGTGAAAAAGGCGAGAGAGCAGGCAGGAAATAAAATGGTTTATTTTCAGTATGGCGGGAGTTTGAGTTTGAGCTCTAATCTGGCTAATCAGATAAGTTATGAGTTTCCTGATAAAGTTGTTGTTATGGTTTATTTGAAAGGGGATGTTGCAAATATTTCTGTCAGAGGAAAAGGGGATATTTTAAAATTAACTTTAAAAGCTATTGAGGGAATTGAGGGGGCGACTGGCGGAGGGCATAAACATGCAACTGGCGCTAAAATGAATGTAAGTGATTTGCCGGTTTTTAGGAAAAGAGTTGAAGAATTTGTTAGATAATTTTATTTTTAATTATTATAACAAACCATAATTATTAAAATGAGAGTGATGAAAATTCATACCTTCGGAATATAGTTTTTCTATTGAAGAAGATTGTTCTGAGGGGATATGAACTCCTAAATTTTCCAAATTAAACGGTTCATCTTTAATAATTTCTGCTTTTTGAATAATAATTGTTCGTTTAATTGTGGATATAGGAAAAAGAGAATTTTCTATTTGTTTTTCTGTAATTTCTCTCAGTTGACTTTTGTTCGGCATTTATTTTTTAAAGAACCATTATTTATAAATGTTTTTTAATATGATTTGGCAATATAAACAAAATAATCTGCAGGTTTGTTGCAAATTATACATTTTTCTGATTTTATTTTATTTTTATCGTCGATAAAAAGGGTTTTTGCACCATTTGTTTTAAATTTTAAATTATTTTCACATTTTATATTTTTACATAATGGAGAGATGCCTATTTTTTTGTTTTCAATTGTTATTTTTAATTTTTCTAATGTTTCTGCCTTTTCTGTTTTTGAGTTGAATATAGTTTTAGATTTTTTAAATAAAGATTTTTGAATTTCTTCTAAAATTTTTGGGATTTCAGTTTTTAATTTTGATATTTTAATTTCTTGTTTTTTTAATGTATCCCTTCTCATAACAATGACTTGTTTTTTTTCTAAATCTCTTGGGCCTATTTCAATTCTAATCGGAATCCCTTTTAATTCATATTCGTTAAATTTAAATCCCGGGCGGTAATCTTTTCTGTCATCTAAGATTGGATTGTAACAGCTTAATTCTGATTTTATTTTTTTAACTTCATCTAATATTTTTTTATTATTTTTACCAACTAAGATTGGGATAATTACTATTTGATTTGGAGCGATTTTTGGGGGGAGAATTAATCCTTTTTTATCTGAGTGTATTGCAAATATTATTCCTAACATTCTTGTTGAAATTGCAAAAGTGTATTGATAAACATATTCTTCTTTCCCTTTTTTATTTTGAAATTTAATATCATAGGCTTTTGCAAAATTTTGCCCGTCGTAATGATAACAAGGGCCTTCTATTGCCTTTCCATTTGGCATTACATAATGCAGTTTTTCTGAGAAAACAGCTCCTGCAAACTTTTCTTTTTCTGTTTTTCTGCCTGCTACTCCATATAAAGCAAGAAAGTTTTCGCAAACTTCTTTGTATAAATTAAGAATTAGGTTTTTATCTTTTAGTGCTTGTTTTTCTGAGGCAAATGCACAATGCCCCTCATTCCATAAAAATTCTCTTGTTCTTAAAAATGGGATTGGGTGTTTGAATTCCCATCTTATTACATTATTCCATTGATTTAATTTTAAAGGGAGTTCTTTCCAAGAACGAATCCATTTTGCAAATGAAGGATACATAATTGCCTCTGAAGTTGGGCGGATGGCTAATCTTTCATTTAATTTTGAGTTTCCTGCCTGAGTAACCCAGGCAACTTCTGGAGAAAAATTTTTTACATGTTCTTGTTCTTTTATTAATAATTTTTCAGGGATTAATAATGGAAAATAGGTATTTTTTATTCCTATTTGTTTAAATCTTTTGTTGCATTCTTGCTGGATTTTTTCCCAGATTGCATAAGCTGCTGGTTTGAAAACAATTGCTCCTGAAACTTCTGTATAATCTGCTAAATCTGCTTTAAGCATTATTTGCGTGAACCATTTTGAGAATTCATCTTTTTCAGCTGTTATCCCCTGGTTGTTTTGATTAGGAGTTTCTGGCAGGGCTTTTTTTGTTTCTGGTCTTTTTGGAATATTAAGGAGTTTTTTGTCTGCCTGTTGTTCTTTTTCTTTAAGCTCTTGTTTGGTTAAATTCCCTCCGAGGTAAATTCTTTGTTTGTTTACTTTTTTACCTTGTCTTATGGATTTTACTCTGTAATAATATTTTTTCTCTCCTTTTTTTTTAATTTCAGTGTATGTCATAGATTTATGTGTCTACATTGTTTTATAAATCTTGTGTTGTAGACGTATATGTGTCTACAAGTGGCATATAGTTAAAGGATGTAGACGTATAATTGAATTAGATAATTTTATTAATAGATTATGATGTATATTTTTATGAGCCTGTAGTTCAATGGACAGAATGCCCGGTTTCGGCCCGGTTGATAGGGGTTCGAATCCTCTCAGGCTCATAAATTCGTATAATTAATTTAAAAAAATTTGTATAATTTATATTATTAATTTTAATGTAAAAGAGATAAGATAATAAATATATTTTTATTTTTAGGCATTGCATTTTTATTAACTTTCTTAACTTGGAAATTATTGGAAAAAATAAGAGTTCCTTGGATTTTCGCAGCTTTGCTTGTTGGTTCTTTTTTAGTTATACACCAGAAAATTTAATGTTTTCTTTTGTTTTTTAATTTCTTTTGGATATAAAAAAGAGCAATTGCAATAATAAATATAATTAGAATATAAAAAGAGACTGAAAATCCTTTTTTTTCAGATTCAAAATATTTTGGATTAAAAAAGATTGTTTTGTTTAAATTTCTTCTTATATTATTAATATCTGTATATAAAATATTCATGTTAATATTACCTTTTTTTGGATTTGCCTTAAATGTAAATGTAGTATCTTCGTTGCTGTCTAAACTCCCAATTATATTTCTTGAGCTTCCTTTAAGAATAAAATTTTTTTGTTCAGGAATATTAACTGTTAATGCTTCAACATCACTATCTCCAATATTTAATATCTCAAAAGTAATCTGATTATTTTCAGAATCATAATCTTTTACAGAAATCTCAAAATCAACTCTTGAATCTTTGACACTTATATTAAAAATTTTTGAGAAAAAATTTTCATTAAAATTTTTAGGGGCATAATTAATTTCTATTTCATTATTTCCGTCGATGGCATTTTCATCAACTCTTAAAGTGTAGGGAAGGTTCCATGTTTTTTTGTAACCAAAAACATATGTGCCTCCTTCTAATTTTTTAATTGCACTTTTGTTTTCATCTAAAGAGAAAGGATATTTAGGAACAACCTTAAATATTGCCCCATTACATTTGCTGTTCTCAATTCCACTCATCTGAAAAACAACTTTTACATAATCTCCTGGAACTGCATATTCAGGGTCTTGATTTACTAAAGAAATGTTTAAATTACATGTAGAAGAGGCTGTAGCAAAATTTAGACTAATTAAAAAAATCCAAAATACCAAAAGCAAAACCAACCTCTTTTTATTCATTTTAAATATACAAACAAGAGAGTATTTATAAATCTTGTTAAATATATTGATATATTAAAATATAATCTTTAAAAATGGAAAAAGAAATAATTAAATTAAAAAATGTCTGCAGAAACTATAAATTAGGAAATTCTATTGTTCGGGCTGTAAGAAATGCTGATTTAAAAATAAATTCAGGGGATTTTGTTGCGGTTGTTGGACCTTCTGGAAGCGGAAAATCAACTTTAATGAATCTTATCGGAGCCTTGGATTTGGCAACAAATGGAGAGATTTTTTTAGATAATAAAAATATTGAACATTTGACAGAAAGTAATCTTGCTCAGATAAGAGGGAAAAAAATAGGATTTATTTTTCAGTCATTTAATCTCATCCCTACTTTGACTGCTTTGGAAAATGTTACTCTCCCAATGTTTTTTCAAAATGTTTCAAAAAAAGAAAGAGAAGACAGAGCAAAAGAATTATTGTTTGAGTTAGGATTAAAAGAAAGGGAAAATCATCTTCCTTCTGAATTAAGCGGAGGAGAAAGACAAAGAGTTGCAATTGCCAGGGCATTAGCAAATGACCCAGATGTTGTTTTAGCTGACGAACCAACAGGCAATTTAGACAGTAAATCAGGAGAAAAAGTTCTTGATATTTTAAAAGATTTAAACAAAAAAGGGAAAACAATAATTATCGTAACTCATGATATGCATATGGCGAAAAAAGCCAGAAGAATAGTAAAAATAAAAGACGGAAAAATATAAGATGAAAAATATTTTTTTCTTGCCTCTTAAAAATCTTAAAAGGAGAAAAATAAGAAGCTGGCTTACTGTTATTGGGATTTTAATTGGAATAGCAACAGTTGTTTCTTTAATAACTTTAGGAAATGGACTGCAGACAGCTGTCTTGTCCCAGTTTGAAGTAGGTTCAACAGAAATTTTGAGTGTTCAGGCTAAGGGATTATCTGGATATGGGGCGCCTGGAAGCGGAGTAACAAAACCTCTGACAAAAGATGATGTAAAAGCAATAGAAAAACTTAGTGTTGTTGAAAAAGCATTTGCAAGGAATATAAAATCAGTAAAAATAGAATACCATAATGAAGTGAAATTTGGCATGGCAATATCAATTCCAGAAGAAGATAGAAATTTAGTTTATAAATTAATTGGAGTGAAAGCAGAAAAAGGGCATTTGTTAAAAGAGGGAGAATCTAATTATGTTTTTCTTGGGCACAATTATTTAGACAAAACTTTTAAAAAAGAAATAACTCCTGGGAAGGATGTTTTAATTCAGGGGAAGAAATTTACAGTTGCGGGCATTTTGGAAAAAAAAGGGAGTTTTCTTTTTGATAATATTATTGCAGTTGGAAATGATGATTTAGATGATTTAATTGGGTATGGAGATGATGTTGATATTATTGGGGTTAAAATAAAAGACAAAGATTTGATGGACAAAGCTCAAGAAGATATAGAAAAATTAATGAGGAAAAGAAGGGATGTTAAAGTAGGTGAAGAAGATTTTGATATCCAGACTCCCCAGTCTATTTTAGAAAAAATAAACAGCATTTTAGGAGGAATTCAGATATTTATTATTATAATTGCATCAATTTCAATAATTGTTGGGGTAGTTGGGATAATTAACACAATGACAACCTCTGTTTTGGAAAGAACAAAAGAGATAGGAATAATGAAAGCAATAGGGGCGAAAAATAGTGATATTTTTTTGCAGTTTTTAGTTGAATCTGGAATGCTTGGATTAATCGGGGGGGTAATCGGGGTGATAATTGGGATAATTGCAGGTTATGCAGGAGTTTTTGGAATCAACAATTTTGTCGGCTCATCTGCAAAAATAAATATAAGTGTGCCATTAATTTTACTTTCGCTGGCTGGTAGTTTTATTATAGGTGCAGTATCAGGAATTGCTCCTGCGATGAATGCTGCTAAACAAAATCCTGTTGAGGCGTTGAGAAAATGATAAGCAAAGAAATGATGGTTTATTCATTAAGGAATATCTGGAATAGAAAATTAAGGAGTTTTTTAACTGTTCTTTCTATTTTTATGGGGATTGCAACTATTTTTATTTTTATCAGTTTTGGACTTGGGCTTTATGAATACATTGAAAAAACAACTGCAGGAACTTCAGCAGATAAAATAATTGTTCAGCCAAAAGGAGCAGGGCTTATAGGATTAAGTGATGATTTTGTATTAACTGAAGATGATTTAAGAGCAGTAGAAAAATCTTCAGGAGTTTATGAAGCAACAGGGGTTTATATAAAAGCTGTAGAAGTAAAGCAAAAAACCAAGACGAAATATGCATTTCTTACAGCTTATGACCCTAAAAAACCGTTAATAATGCAGATATCAAATGTGGGAGTAGACGAAGGGAGGGGGCTGAAAAGCGGAGATAAAGGGAAAGTTGTTTTAGGATATAATTATAAAATAAAAGACAAAATTTTTTCAGAGCCATATGAATTAAATGATAAAATAGAAGTTCAGGGGCAGGACTTAAGAGTTGTTGGATTTTTTGAAAAAGTCGGAAGCCCGCAGGATGATTCAAATATTTACATAACTAATGATTTTATAGATGATTTATATCCTGATAAAAATAATTCTTATAGCTGGATAATCGCAAAAGTAGATTCAGAAAAAATAAAAGGGGTAGTTTTAGATGTTGAGAACAATTTAAGAAAAACAAGAGATGTAAAAAAAGGAAAAGAGGATTTTTTTGTTCAGTCATTTGAAGACTTGATAAAAAGTTATTCAATTGTTTTAAATATAATTATTGGGTTTGTAGTTTTAATTGCCCTTATTTCAGTAATAGTTTCTGTGATTAATACTTCCAACACAATGGTAACTTCTGTTCTTGAAAGAGTGAAAGAGATAGGGATAATAAAATCAATTGGAGCTCGAAACTCAGATATTTTTGATATATTTTTATTTGAGTCTGGCTTTCTTGGATTTGTAGGGGGGGTTCTTGGGGTTCTCTTGGGGGTATTGTTTACAACAATTGGAGGATATGTTTTAGAAAATCTCGGGTGGGGATTTCTGCAGCCAAGCTATTCTCCTTATCTTTTTATAGGGTGTATTTTATTTGCAGTATTAACAGGAGCAATTTCAGGAGTCTTGCCTGCGATAAATGCTTCAAAAATAAAACCTGTTGATGCTTTGAGATATGAATAATGTTATTTTTCTTAGATTTCAATATTTTTATCATTTTTTAAAGAGTAAATTTAGATTTAAAAATTACTGAGTTATTATATCCATTTCATAAGATATAAAAACATAGAAAAGATTTATTTAGGTGTAAAATGCAAGAAAAAAGAGGATTAACAAGTTTAGAAGCTAAAAAAAGAGTTTTTAAATTTGGAAAGAATGAACTTAAGAAACAAAGAAGAGCGAATGGTCTTAAAATTTTTGTATCTCAATTTACCTCTCCGTTAATTTTGCTTTTAGTTTTTGTAGCAATAATCTCATGGGCTATTGGTTTTCTTCCTAATCAAGATTCAAATGTAATTGATACTGTTTTAATTTTAATTATAGTTTTTGCTTCTGCTTTATCTGGATTCTTTCAGGATTACAAAGCTGAAAAAACAATTGAAGCTTTGCAAAAAATAGCAACCCCTCAGACAAGAGTTATTAGAGATGGAAGAGAAATTAAAATAAGTATAACAAATATTGTTCCAGGAGATTTAGTTTTATTAGAGGAAGGGGATATAATCCCTGCAGACGCAAAGATTATTGAAGCTTTTAGTTTAGAAATTGATGAGTCTACCTTAACTGGAGAATCTAAGGCAGTAAACAAAAAAATCAATGATGAATTGTTTAAGGGAACTTTTGTAAATTCTGGCAATGCTAAAGCACTAGTTACTAAAATCGGAATGAAGACAGAAATAGGCAATATTGCAGGGAAACTCCAAGAGATGAAAGAAGAAAAAACTCCTTTTGAAATTGAAATAAAAACTTTTAGCAAAAAGATTTTTTATGTCACCCTAGGGATTGTCGTTTTATTATTTTTAGTAAGTATTTTCAAATATGGCCTTTATGAATCAATACTTATTTCGATTTCCTTGGCTGTTGCAGCTATCCCTGAAGGTTTGCCTGCAGTTTTAGTTTTAGTTTTAGCAATAGGAGCTAAAGTTATGGCAGGCAAAAACGCCCTAGTGAGAAAATTAAATGTTGTAGAATCCTCTGGTGCTGTTGATGTTGTCTGCACAGATAAAACAGGAACATTAACAAAAAATGAAATGTCAATAACTGATTTATTTTTCAATAACAAATTTTTTAGTGCTTCTGAATTAAATGAAAAAAATTTTAATGAAGTAAAAGAGCTTTTGGTTTGCGGGAGTTTATGTAATAATGCAAAAACAGGATATAATGATAAAAACAAGCAAATTTATTTAGGAGACCAGACAGAAATTGCTTTAAAAAAACTTGCAGACAAATTGTTAAAAAATAAAATTAAAGAGTATAAAAAAATAGAAGAGATTTCTTTTACTTCTGACAGAAAGATGATGAGTATTGTTTATAAAAATAAAGAAAAATACTTCATGTTTTCTAAGGGTGCTCCAGAAATTCTATTAGAAAAATGTGATAAAATCTATAAAAACGGAAAATTTATTAAAATAAATAATAAAATTAAAGAAGAGATTTTAGAACGAAACAGACAATTTGCTTCTAAGGCATTAAGAATTTTGGGATTTGCATTTAAACAAACTTCTTCAAAAAATACTTCTGAAGAAAATTTAGTCTGGTTGGGTTTGCAGGCAATGATTGACCCTCCAAAAAAAGAAGTTAAAGAAGCATTAAAAAATTGCAAAACAGCAGGGATTAGAGTCATAATGATGACTGGAGATAATCCTCTAACAGCTAAAGCTATTGCAGACAAGATAGGATTAAAGAGCAAGGGAGTTATGATTGGAAGAGAATTAGATAAATTAAAAAATAAAGAACTTGAAGAAAAATTAAAAACTATAAATATTTTTGCAAGAGTTTCTCCCTTTCATAAATTAAGAATTTTAGAAATTTTAAAAAAAGATTATAGGATAGCAATGACTGGTGATGGAGTTAATGATGCTCTTGCCTTAAAAAAAGCAGATGTTGGAATTGCTGTCGGCAGAGGAACAGAAGTTGCAAAACAAGCAAGCGACATAATTTTATTAGATAATAATTTTGCTTCTATTGTTTCTGCAGTAAAAGAAGGAAGAAGAGCTTTTGATAATATAAGAAAATTTATTAATTATTTGTTTGTCTGTAATTTAGCAGAAGTTGGTGTTCTATTCTTAGCTACTTTATTTCTCACATTAAAAGAACCGATTTTATTACCTATCCAAATATTATGGATTAATCTTCTTACAGATGGTTTCCCTGCTCTTGCTTTAGGAGCAGACCCTGCTCGTTCAGATATTATGAATAAACCCCCAAGAAAAAAGAAAGAGCCAATTATAAATAAAAAATTAGCCTGGTTGATTGGGGCTATAGGAATTAAAAAAATGATACTCTTATTTGCTACTTTTTTTATAGTTTTATTTGTTTCAGGAATAGAACAAGCAAGAACAGCTTTATTTACAGGATTTGTTCTTTATGAATTCGTAAGGATAGGAAGTATAAGATATCAAGATAAATTGAGTTGGTTTTCTAATAAATGGCTTCTTGTTGCTTTAATCGGTTCTGTACTATTACAATTATTGGTAGTTTATACTCCATTAAGTAAATTTTTCCATATTGCCCCTCTTGGGATATTTGCCTGGTTTATCCTAATTATAGGGATTGTAATTGGTTATATTCTAGCCATCTTGATAACAAAAGTTGTAATGAAATATGTAGAGGAATAAAATTTATAAAATAAGAAAAATAAAAGGAGATAAAATGGAAATAAAAAAGTTGGGTTATGGAGTTATTGCTGAATTAACATTTTTTGTATTTTTATATTATGTTCAGTATTTATTAGAAGTTAATGGGAATCTTTGGATTAGTTCATTAATTTTATGGTTGTTATTAAATGTAGTTATTATTTTGTGTCTTGTTATTAGGAGATGTTATAAATCCTGAGCTTAAAAATTTAATCAGAGATGATAAGAGATTATAATTGAGGGTTATGAATAAAATGTTATATAAAAAAATGGATAAAAAATTTTGGGCAGCAGTATTTACACTTTCAGGAAGTGTAATTGGAGCAGGAATTTTAGGACTGCCTTATGTATTTTCTAAATCCGGATTTTTAATAGGTTTTTTTTGGCTGATATTTTTAGGGGCGGTCATCATGTTTTCTAAATTATGTTTGGGAGAAGTTATTTTGAGAACAAAAGGAGAGCATCAATTAACAGGTTATGCTAAAAAATATTTAGGCAAATGGGGAAAAAGAATTATGTTTTTTGCAGTTATTTTTAGCATTTATTCTGCTTTGCTTGCTTATTTAATTGGTGAGGGGCAGAGTTTTTCTCAGTTATTTACAGGAGGATTAAATTATGCGGTTTATTTTGGTGCTGGATTTTGGCTTATTATAACTTTGCTTTTGAGAAAAGGACTTAAAGAATTAAGGAGTGTTGAAACATGGGGTGTGATTACAATTATGGTTATTATTTTAATTATTGCTGTCTGGTTTTTTCCTCAAATAAAATTAGAAAATGTTTTATATAATGATTTTTCAAATTTGTTTTTTCCTTTAGGAGTTATCTTGTTTGCTTTACTTGGATTTACTGCTATTCCTGAATTAAAGAGAGAGATTAAAGGCAATGAAAAAAAATTAAAAAAAGCGATTATTATTGGGGCTCTTATTCCAATTGTTATTTATGTTATTTTTAGTTTTATTTTTGTTGGGATTTTAGGCAGGGAGATTTCTGAAGTTGCAACTTTGGGTTTTGGGAATTTGGTTGTTCTGCTTGGGGTTTTTACAATGTTTACAAGTTATTTTGTTTTGAGTTTTGTATTAAAAGACATATTTAGATTTGATTTGAGACTGGGAAAGTTTTCTTTTTTGTTTGTCTCAATTGTTCCCTTGGTTTTATATTTGAGTGTTAGTTTTTTTAATTTAATGGATTTTGTGAAAGTTTTGGGGTTGGGGGGTGTTATTGGTGGAGGTTTAACAGGAATTATGATTTTATTAATGAATAAAAAAGCTAAAAAAATTGGGAATAGAAAACCTGAATATGAAATGCCTTTAAGTTGGATAATTGTTTGGTTGTTGAGTTTAATATTTATTTTTGGGATTGTTATTGAGTTGGTTTTGTGATGATGTTTGTTTGAAGTTAGAAAATTAAAATATAATTTTATAAATCTATAATTATTAAAAAGATTATGAAAAAAAGATTTTATGTTGATACTTGTATTTATCTTAATTTATGGCAAAAAGAAGGTGATGCGAGTTTAGGCAAACCTTACTGGAAAATAGCTAAGGAATTTTTTGAGAAAACTGAAAACGAAAATGTTATTATTTATTATTCTGGTTTTATATTAAAAGAATTAAGTTTTATTTTAGAAAAAGAAATATTTAATAAAAAACTGCAAATGTTCAATTATTCTCCTAATTTTATAAGAATAACCTTATCGGTTAATGAGTTTGATTTAGCAAGAGAAATAGAAAAAGAA
The DNA here is from genome assembly GCA_017610445.1 of Candidatus Dojkabacteria bacterium. GTDB lineage: Archaea > Nanobdellota > Nanobdellia > Pacearchaeales > GW2011-AR1 > ARS1285. The sequence continues at coordinate 1,470 of JAFCCB010000003.1, read as the reverse complement.
TCAAATTATGAGATTAGTTTTTATGATATTATCCACATGCTTTTAGCTAAAAAGGCAAACTCGATTTTAATTACTAGAGATAAGAAATTGATAAGAGTTAGCAAAAGATACAATGTAATTGCAAAAACTCCAGAAGAGATATTATAGCTTTCCAAAATTATTTAATTCTTTTATATTGAATTTTTCTTTAGATAATTTTTTTCTTATTTTTCTTACTTGCTCGACAGAATTACCTTTAAAATTTACACTTCCTGCTTCTTTTTCCCATACAAATCTTCTTACAGCATCTCTAATTACCTCAGCCCGATTAGAATAAACTTCTGATTTGATTATAGAATCTATTCTTTGATTTGATTATAGAATCTATTCTTTTAAGCAAACCCTTATTCATTCTTATCTGCAAAGTATCCATTACCATTGTAATTTAATAGTAATGTTTTAGATATTTAAATGTTTTGGTAAAGGGTGTTAGGGGGAGACAAATGAGAGTGAGAAGTTTAGTTTTAAAAAATTACTTTTCATAAAATTCTAAAGCAACCCCATTTGGATCTGTTGTAAAAGAATAATTGTGTCCACTTGCACCAAGTTTTGGCTCTGAAAATTTTAATCCTTTGTCTATTAATTTGGAAATAGTTTCATTTAGGTTCTCAACTTCAAATGCAATATGTCTTATCCCTTTTACTTTAATGTTATTTAAAGAATTAGAGTTTTCTTTCATATCTCGAAATTGCCATAATTCTATTTGAAAATCATTTAATTTTACAAAAGTTGCATATGCCCCCATATCTTCTCTTGCAAACTTCTGGGCAATTTCAAAACCTAAAATTTGAGTGTAAAAATTAACACTTTCTTTAAGATTATTAACGGTAATTGCTACATGATGAACTTTCATACTTATAAGAGGTTGTTTTATCATTATAAAGTTTTTGTAATTTTTTGAAACTGAATTTTATATAATATACTGAAAATAGAACTTCAATTTTGTTTACATCTCAAATAAATATTTTACCCCAACTCCCCCTCCAACACTTTCCTAACAACCAAATAATCTGCAGACTTATTTGTTTCTTTCATAACCTGTCCAATTAAGAAATTAATTGCCTGTTTATTTCCTGATTTATAATCTTCAACTGTTTTCCCATTTTTTCTTAAAATATTTTTTATTATTTTTCTCAACTTATTTTTATCTGAAAAAATTTCAAGACTTTCTTTCTTCGGTGAAAAACTTTTAGGTATAAACTTTCTTAAAATATCTTTTGCTTTTAGAGGGGTTATTTTGTTATTTTTTAATAATTCTAATAATTCTATTAGATGTTTGGGATTGATGTTTGTTTTATCAAGAGAGGTTTTATTGTGATTAAGAACTCCTAATAATTCAACAGTTATCCAAGGAAGTGCAATTTTTGGATTGATTTTTTCAACTACTTTTTCAAAAAGTTCTGTGATTTCTAAATTTTGTGTAAGAACTTC
>JAFCCB010000047.1 GCA_017610445.1 Candidatus Dojkabacteria bacterium | reverse complement strand
TGTCTTGGTTTTTGAAAGAAAGGGGTTGCTGATGGGGGCATTGTAGGACGTCCTGAAGGGCTTTTAGGTGGTTTTCCAAATTTTAGTTTACTTTTAAATCTAAACCACCATATTTTAACCTGATTTCTGAAGATTATTGCAAGGATTACCAAGATTATCAGAATTATTAAAAGCACAATCCAGAGCCAGCTTGCTGATTTTTCTGGTTTTGGGGCACAGCAAACATCTCCAAAATTGCAGGAGTAACCTGTTTTTTCCTGCTCATCAGAAGAACAGCTTGTTTTGCAGAAATAACCATAATCTTCACACTCTGTTGTTGATGAAGTTTCTATGCATGAAGCTAAACAGCAGTAATTTGTGTCAAACGCAGTTACTTCAGAACCTGTGCATTCTTGGTTTGATTCACAGATAATCCCATTTTTTTCTTCGCAAGTTTGTGACAATGGCTCTGATGCACAGCAGACATCACTTCCAGAACAGTAGAAATTATTTAAAGTATCTGATGAAGAACATTTTGATGCTGAAACACAATAATGTCCAAAATCTACACAATCTGACTTTGAAATTCCTTCAACAGATGCAGGGGTTTTCTGCTCCCATGCATATAAAATAAATGCAGTGTCACGAATATTATTAGAATTCCAGCAACCTGATGAATCCTGAATCCCAAGCAGATAATCTTTTGCATTATCTACTTCTTCTAATGCCAAGTTTTGCAAGGATAATAATGCAAGTGCTGTGTCATAATATTTATTATTTTCCTCCCAATATTCTCCTTGTTTTTGTTTTTCTGTAACATCAATATAATAATCATCTTGGTCAGTTATCATGTAAAGAAAAGCTGAAGGAAAATATTTTTTATTTGTTGTTTCATCATAGATTGAAGAGAGGTAAGGAATGTAAGATGTAATTTCCTGTCCTGTTTTTGCCAAAGCAAGTGCTGTCCATAAAGTTCCTTCGTAATCACAAGCGCCTGAAGTTGTGAAACAATAAGATTCTACTTTTTCTTCTGTTGTTCCGTCTGATGCAGATGAGTGGGTTTTGCTTGAAACATAATAAACAGAATCTCCTGGTTTTTTGTATAACAAAGTTGTTATGAAATCTTTATCGCAGGAGATTGTAAAATTTTTATTTAAACCCGCCTCTTTAATTTTTAGATAATAATTCTGTTCTGCAGTTTTTAAATAAGTAGTTTCTTTAGTGTCAAATTTTTTGTCTTCATTTATTGTGAAAGTTTTTTCATTTGCATTATCTGTTTTTATTTTGCAGATTGTTGCTTCATTTGCATCAATCTCCAAAAACCAGTCTAAATCTTTTGTGGGTTTTCTTTGCTTTAAAAGCCAGTCAGTATAATCATCTGTGTTTATTCCTATGTTGTTTAGGGCGAGAACTGCCTGAGAGGTTGATTTTAAATCGCAGTTTGAAGATGAACTTGCCCCCCAGCAATTATCTTTTTCTTTATCTATTAAAGAAGATTTGCAATCTGACTGGATCCCTGAATCATAAGCCATTGCCAACAAACTAAATGCTGTTTGTTCTGTTGATTTAGTTTCTCCGCAGTCATTTCCCAATTGAGATTTTAAGCAGGAATATGCTTTATCTGCTCCTGTTAAATCAATGGTTTCATTATCTTCTGCAAAAATAGGCACTTTCTGCAAAAATAGGCACTATTAATATGCTAATTAACATAACTGAAATTAATAATAAACTTATTGCTCTTTTTTTCATATAATTATTAAATAAATTAAGTATTTAAATTTGTTGATGGAATTAGGTTGGGATTTTTCTTTTAGAAATTTCAGAAAACATTTTTTTGGTTTCGAGTTTTGTCAGTTCTTTATCTAATTTTATGAGTTTTTGGACAGCAGGATTTTCTGTATTCAGTTTGAACATTTTTGCATTTCCGATTATTCTTGTTGGTTTGATAAGGTTTTTTTCTAAAAGTTTTTTAAAGATAACTGAAAAAGCACTCCAGCCAACTCCTGAATTTCTTGCTATTTCTGTCATACTATAATCAAAATCTCTTGCTGTTATTAGAAAATCTAATACTTTTATCATTGGGGAATTTCCAAAATATTCTATGAAGATGCTTTTTTCCTGTTCTAAGAAGTTTTCCTGTTCCATAAAAATTACAATAATCTTAAGTTTTTAAGCTTTTCTGTTTTATTAACTTAGGTTATTAAAATAGCAATTACCAAAACAGAGTGATTAAAACAAGATATTTAAATATTCCTCTCTTATTTAAAATTATGGAAAAAAGAGATTATGATAAAATTAAAAAATTCATATTAAGAAAATTAGTCAGAAAAAGAATGTGGATACATAAACATACAAGCATACATAATCTTCCAAAAGGGCTGCCTAATAAATTAAAAAGAAGTAAAGAAGTTAGAAAAGTTATAAATGATTTGCTGAAAACAGAATTTTTATTATCTAAACCAACTAATTATGGTTTAGAAATTTTTTTGAACATTAAAAAAAGGATTGAAATTATGGAATTTGTGTGATAAATTATTATGCTTAAATTTAAAAAAACTAACTTCTTAAATAGGATATGAAAAAAGAGAAAAAAGCACAAGTTACAGTATTTATTATAATTGCAATTTTGATTATTGGATTAATTGGTTTGTTTTTTGTTTTTAAAGAAAAATTAGGATTAATTGGGATTAATACAAAAGTTGAGCCTGTTTATAATTTTGTTCAAGATTGTATTAAAAAAACAGGAGAAAATGCATTAGAAAGAATAGGAGAACAAGGGGGATATTTTTTTATTCCAAACAATAATCCCTCAATAGATTCAAGAATCCCATATTATATTCATAATAAAAATATTTATTCTCCAAAAAAAGAAGATATAGAAAATTCTCTTTCTGGTTTTGTTTATGAGGAATTATCTTTTTGTATTTTGAATTTTAAAGATTTTAGGGATGAATTTGAAATTGAACACAATTTAAAAAATGTTAAAACAGAGATAATAAAAAATAAAGTTAGATTCAATTTAGAATACCCAATCTCTGTAACTAAAGAAGATAACACTTATCAATTAGAAGAATTTGAAGTTGAGATTCCAGTAAGATTAAAAACTATTTATGATACTACTTATAAAATTATTGATGAACAAAGAACCCATTTTGATAGTATTTGTTTAAGTTGTTTATATGATTTGGGAAAAGAAAATGAAGTGCATGTTGATATGTTAGATTATGGGAAAGATACAACAATTTTTACAATTATTGATGATAAATCTCAATTAAATAATGAATCTTATGAGTTCAATTTTGCAATACAGTATGAATAAAAAAAATCTAATAATTATTGGAATATTTACTTTATTATTAATCCCTTTAGTTTATGCTAGTGCTATTGCGAGTATTGGAATGCAAGGATTAGGTATGGTAAATCCTGAAGCAGAACAAATTGTTAGTAATTTAGTCTGCGTTTCTAATCCTATTGGATGTGCACAAGGAAAAGTTATTGGAATGGTTCAATCAGAAGCATTACAATCTTTAGCTAAACAAAGTCCTGAGATTGCTCAAGCAGTTATGACTTATAATCAGATTCAAGGATATGTTGATGCAGGTGCAGAAATTACTCAGGAATTGCAAGTAGATGAAACAGGGCAAATTTCAGAAGGAATAATACAATTTAATGAAAAAGAAGGCAGATTTGGTAATTTAATTGGGAAAGATATTGAACAAAAAGAAATTTATGGAAAAGAAATAGAGCTTAATAAAAAAAATGGAATAAGCACAATAAGTTTTACAGGAGAAAATTCTTATATTAATGTTAAAGGAGATTTGTTTAAAGATGTTAAGGCAAGTGGAGAAGATACTAAAGCATATCTTAAATTAAATGAAGAAGGAGACATTAAAGAAGCAGATATAACTGCAAGTAAGGACACTTCTTTTGTTTTTGGAGAAAAAAGAATTGATGTAAAAGAAGGGACAAGAGTTTTTTATCAGAATGGAAAAATAACTATTAATGGAAAAGAAGGAGAAGAAGTTAATTTAATGGATAAAGTAACTGATGAAAATGGGGATTATAGTTTTTCGGATTCTAAGAATATTAAAATATTAGACAGCGAAGGAAGATTATCAATTGAGGGAAATACCATAAGGGGAACAGATTTTCAGATTGGAAATTTAAGAGTTAAAGCTCAATCAATTGCAGATTTAGGAGAAGTTTCTATTGTTCCTGAAGGATATTTGTTAGGAAAGAAAAGTATTGGAGAATGGAAAGGTATGAATTTGATTACAGACAAAAATGTATTATTAGCTACTTCTAAAAATGGATTAGAAAATTATGATAGTTGGATTTTACCAGATACAAAAAGATTACAAGCAAAAGGAGAAGGTTTTGAAATCTTATTTAATGAAGATAATGAGTGGGCGAAGGTGGATTCTAATGATAATTTTGCTATAAGGGCTGGAAAGAATTTTAGGATGGATTTAGAAAATAGAAATATAATCACAAATGAAAGATTAGGGGGATTAATTCCAAAAATGAGTGTTTCAGGAGATTTTGCAATAAATCAAGATTATAAATCAATTTACACGAAAAATAATAAACTTATGGTTAAAAGAGATGGGACTATTTTTAATAGTGGAGCAGATGAGTATGATTCAACATCTCCTATAGAATTATTAATAAAAAATAGTGAGGGGAATTTTAATCAAGAAAAATATATTGTTAGTAATTTTAAAGGTATTGCAACAGTTCCTTTGGAGGCAACTGAAGGAATTAGTGATGAAAGATATGCTAATTCTATTTATCAAATTAGGGCAAAAATAGATAATAGATATAATTATCCAACTATTGAAGATTTTGAAAGTATAAGTGGGAAACAAGTTGAATTTTTAGGTGATGAATTAAATCAACCAGAATATGTTAGAGCCTTAATAGATATTTATAAGTCTAATCCTAAAAATTCTTTTGAGGGTACAAAAACCATAAAAATCTTTGGAGGAGATAGTTATGAAAATTTCCAGAAAGAACGTTCTGCTTCAGTGACAAGTTTAGGTTTTTTTATTGCTGAACAAGATACAATTGTTTTAAAAGGCAACCCTAGTTTTTATCAAGGTCATTTAAAAACAACAGGAGAAACGCTTTCACAATATGAAATAATAATTCATGAGGCAGGGCATGGTTTTCATTATGATAAAACTTTACTTAATGAAAGATTAGAACTTGAAGATGAAATTGAATTTTACAAAGAAGCAATTAATAGTGGTGCTCGTAGTGGTTTTAAGACTAGCGAAGGAGTTCCAGTAGAAGAAGGATATTCTGCAAAAATAGAAGAGTTAATAAAACAAAAAGCAGAATTAGAAAAACAAATTATTCCTATTGATTCTGAATGGGAAGAAACTTTAAATATCCCTTATGATAAAATAGATTTTGTTTTAAAATATGAAAAGGATACTCAATTATCACAATTTTGGGACTTTAACAACGAAGAAATTAAAAAGATTAGTGAGAAGCTTAGTGGAAAAAAGGATTTCCCATATGGGGGTTATGTCCGTTCTTATGGGGCAAGTAATCTTCGAGAAGATATAGCAACTTATAGGGAAAAAGTTATTGG
>JAFCCB010000017.1 GCA_017610445.1 Candidatus Dojkabacteria bacterium | reverse complement strand
TGAATGCCTTGAAACATCGCTTGAGAAGGCTTTAAACACACCTACAAGCAAAGAAAATCATAAATACAAGCAAATCTATAAGAAAAACTATAAAAGGGGTAAAAAATGATTAAAAACAATAAAAAAAAGTTTACTGATGAAGAATTAATAGAAGAATATATAAATACAACAACATCTCAAGGAAAACTTTTATTTCATATTTTAGGTGCTTTTGCAGAGTTTGAAAGAACAATTATCAGGGAAAGGATGGAAGCTGGAAGAAAAAAAGCTGAAATTGTTGGAACAAAATCAGGAAAACCTTGTCATAGACCTAAAATTAAAATTGATGAGGATGGAGTTAAATATAAATATAAACAAGGAATGTCCATGCACCAAATAGCAAAGAATTATGGAGTTTCTATAACTCCTATTCGGAGGATTTTAAAACAACCAATGGAAGGAGTAGAATGAAAAAAAAATATCTATTTGAAAAGGATGAAAAAAGTTTAGTTAAATTTTTTTTAACAATTTGGGTAATTGGGTTTTTATTAATAGTTATAGGATTTATTTGTTCAGTTATTCTTGGATGGATTGCTGGCATAATTATGGGTGGATTTGTTATTATAATGTTTATTTTAACATTACAAATAATGGTTGAGATAATTGATATTATAATTACTTTAAAATTATTTAAAATTTCCAAAAGAAAATGAAAACCCTATGTAAATACCATTTAATATGTAATGATGTTAATGATAATTGTTATGGTGAATCTGTTAAAAAATGTATATGGTATAAGAATTATGAAAAATATGGAGAAGATTTTAACCAGTTAGGAATTGGTGCTGGAGAAAATTTAGAAAAAATTATAAAGGAGGTAAAAGCAAATAATGGAAGATGAAATAAAGGATTTAATTTTGTTTGTTTTGTTTGGGTTTTTCTTAGGACTTTTCTTAGGAGCATTTATCCATCCAGATATATCTTTATCTCAAGAAGTTGCAGATGATGTTTGTCAGCAATTAACAGGAAATCAATCAGCAATAGCAACTCAAGAAAAAGAAGATTTATCTTTTTTTAAACGACAAGGAAAATTAGTTTGTATAATCCCAAGTTTTGATTCAACTCAAAATATAATAATTAAAACAAATGAAATTTGAAAGGAGGTAAAATAAAATGAATAAATGGATAATATTAATTGCAACATTATTAATAACTTTAGCTTTTGCTTTAACAATTCAAATAACAATTGTAAATCCTTCAGGAAGTAATTTAGCAATTTCAGGTGGATTATTAATAGTAATGCTTGTTGGAATTTGGTTATTTTTTAAATCAAATAAACTAAAATCAACAAAGATTGGAAATGAAGAATTTATACCTGTGGAATAATGAAAAAAATAGATTTAAATAAATTTTTAAAAGAAGCAAAACAAAATAAATTATTTTGGTTTTCAATATTCTTAATGATAATTTTAATAATTTTATATTGTTTAAAAATTCCTAATAGGGAATTTTATGTTTTGGGTAGTTTAATTTTTTTAGTAAGTGTTGTTGCTTTTAAATTTATTAAATAAATTAACATAGGACATAAAGTATAAATAGTCAAAGCCATTATCTTTTTTATGAAAATTAAATTTGGTTATAATTATTTCTAATGGTAGATCAAACTCAACAGGTCTTAGCAACTCGTAAACAAATAGAAGAACAGAAAAGACGATTAGAAGCTGCTAAAAGAGAAGTAACACCTGAAAAAAGAGTTGCATATACTCCAAGAAAACAAAGAGAAGAATTAAGAGTTTATAAAACAGGTTTAACAACTGCAGAACAACAAGTTGCTAAACAACAAAGAGAATTTGAAACACAAGTTGCAAGGGCAGGATTAGCAGTTGCAAAACCAGAAGTATTAGAACAACAATATCAACAAGCTACTTCTAAAATTCAATCTAAAATAGATTCAATAAAAAATAGAATTGCAAGTTATGAAACAAAGATTGAAAGATTAAAACAAAAAAGAAGTGAAACAAAAAGCAGTTCTGCTAAAGAATCATACAAAGAAGACATTAAAGATTATGAAGATGATATAGATGAATTAAAAGCAGAATTAAGAGGTTATAAAGAAGGTTATAAAGAAGGTTTAAGTGGAGGTAAATCTGCAGTTGTTAAAAAATATTATTCTGGTCAAACAGAAGCTATGGCAGATTATTATCAAGATAAGGAAAGTGCTGAACAGAGGAATAGGGAGTTGAGAAAGAAATATGAAGCACAATTAGAACAAGCAAAACAAAAAACAGAACAAATTTATAAACAATATGGTTTAAATCCAGCTTATGATAAAGAAGGAAATATAAGTGGTTTTACAGATAATATAGTTAAAATGTCTTATAGAATTGAAGAGTTAGGAAATATGAGACCAGAAATCTTACCACAACTAAAACAAGCAGGGGTTATTGATTATACAGAAGGAAAAGTTGAAGTAGAGAAACCAATATTAGGATATAAAAATATTTTTACTGGTGAAATTAAATCTGTTGCACCAGAATTAGCACAAGCTTTAGGAGGATATATTGCAGTCCCTATTTCTTCAACTACAGGAAAGGAATTAACAAGTATTCAATCACAATTACAAGTAAGAGCTGATAACCCTGAAGCATTTGTTAAAATATCCACAAAAGAACCAACCTGGATTAGTAAAGTTAAAGCTGTTGCACCCTCACTTTTAACTGCATCAACCTTATTTGGTCCAAGTGCAGAAGTAAAAAAAATAAAAGAAGCTTATGAAAAAATACCTGAAGAAAAAAAGACAGCATTTTATGAAAAAGCAAAAGAAGAGATTGCAGGGGGTATTGGATTCTCTATAGATACTTTAACTTTTAAGGGTCCAAGAACAGCATTTATGGAAACAGCAAAGGGATTATATGGAACATTACCTGAAAATATAAGAAAAAAAATAAATACTTCAATTCAAGGTAAACTTTCAACTGCTCCAATAAAAATAAGGGATAAAGAAGGTAATTTAGTCTCTTATAGGAAAATTACTGGAAAACAAAAAATTACTTTTGAAGAATATTATAAATTACTTAAACAACCATTAATTGAAGTTCAAGAACAGAGATTTAATCTTTCAAAAGAATATGCTGATAAGTTATATAACAAAAGTTTTACAAATTTAGTTTATGAAAAAAATAAAGAAAAATTAGATAAAAAGAAAATAACTTGGGAAAAAGCAATTGAAAATACTTCTAAAACAAAAGAATGGAAAAATTTAGAAAATTTATATCAAAAAGCATTTGATAAAAAATATAAAGAATCAGTAACTACTGCAACAATGTTTGCAGATATAGCTGTTCCAACATTAGATATATTACCAAAAACTTATGTTGGTGTTGGAGCAGTTGCAGGAGCAGGATTAGTATTAGGAACAGTAGCTACTCCAACTATTGCAGCAGGAGTTTTAGCTTCAAAACCAATTACAAATATTTCTAATATGCTTTATGGAGCTTATGAACCAACTACCAAAGTTGGAAGATTTGCAAAAGCCTCTGTTTTTTCTGCAGCCATAACAGGATTAGCTCCTGTTGTAGGAGTTGCTTATGGTGCTGAATTAGGAAAAGGAATAATAACTAAACCAGAGAAAACTACTAGAGGAATGTTGGATTTTTTAACAACAAAACCAGAAGAATTTGCAGGTTTTGCAGTTGGTGGTGCATTAGTTACAAGGGGATTAAGATATGCAGAATTAAAAGCAAGAGGTTTAATGGGAAGGGCTGCAAAAACACAAACAATTAATATTAAAGGTTATGGAGATGTTGTTGTTCAAACTGTTCCAAAATATGGGGAAGTTGTTTGGATTAAAGGTGCTTATGCTGCTACAGAAGAAGTTGCAGTAATGAAACAAGTAAATAAATTATTGGGTGCTGGAAAAAGAATATTTGTTCAGATTTCTCCACAAGGAATCCCTATGAAAGTATTTGCAAATAGAAAGGGTGCAGGCTTTGAAGTTACACAAGTTTATAATCCCATAAGAGGTTTATATGAAGCACCACCTTGGGAATTTTTAAAAAAACATAAATTAAGTGAAGCAGGCGCACCATCATATTATGCAGAACTTGCTGGAAGAGAAAGATTACTTCCAGATCCTACAGGATTTTTAGAAATATTAACTGGTAAGGCAAAAATAAGCAGGGCGAGACCCTTTGAATATTTAAGAAGAACTTTTGGAGAAATAAAATTACCAGAATGGATTGCGAAAGCGACAGATGCAATATTTGCAAAAAAGAAAATACCTACAAGTTCTTTGAAAAATATAAAGAAATATTATAATCAATTCTTAAAGGGAAAAATAACTTTTCAAGGTAAGGATTATGTAGGAAAATCTAAATTAGATTTAGTTAATAAAATAAATCTTGGAGGTAAAGGTTCAGGACAAGCATTAGAATTTTATGTTGCAATGTTACAATATCAAAATAAATTTAAATTACAATTACCTGCTGGTGCAGAAAATTTAGCAGGAATAGTTCCTTATGGTGTTGAAAGCCAATTAGTTTCTGGGTTAGGTACTAGGTTTTATAAAAAATCAATAATTGATTTAAGGAAAGGAGTTAAACCAACAATTGGTGGGAGATTATTAGAATTTATTACTGGAACTAAAAGGGGGGAAGCAGTTGCAATGATTGATGGAAAATTAGTAGAAATTCAACCTGTAAGAGCATTTCCTGGAAAAGTAAAGTTTAATGGAAAAGGAACTGCTGCAGATATTTTGACTTCTCAATTAACAGAAACTTCTGCAACAGCCACAACATTTTCAGAAGGGTTAATTGGGAATATTGGAAAAAGGATAATTGAAAGGAGAGCAGGAGCAAGAGTGGTTTCTCCACCAAGACCAATTTTTACTTTAACAGAATTTAAAGTTGAACCAGAAATTAGAAGAAGAGATTTAGAAAAAGTAAAAGTTGAAAGATATGGATTAACAAGTAGAGATGTTAAGGAACGGGTTAGAAAAGTTAAATCAAGAAAAAGACCTATATCTGAAAGACCAAGAAAACCTGCAATTAGAGAACCTGAAATTAGAGATTTTTTGTATGAAAGACCAAGACCTAGACCAGAAAAACCAAGAGAACCAATGCCTAGAAAAAGACCAATACCAACAAGACCTAGACCAGAAAAACCAAGAGAACCAATAATTACTATGAGAGATTTATTATATAAACCTAAAGAAAGAAAACCAAAAAAGAAAAAAGTTAAGAAAAAAGTAATTAAGAAACCAAGAAAATATAAAAGAATGCCTACAGCTTTTGAAAAAATTTTAGGAATTTCACCTAAGGCAAGGGCAAGAAAAAGAGTTTATACAGGTTTTGAAGCTTTTCGTTTTACAGATTAGTTAAATAATTTTTTATATATTTGTAATTGCCAATTCCAATAATAATCTATTTTAGAAGGATATTTAGGATTAGGTAGTGGGATATAATTTCCACAATATTTACACTTCTTTAATTTCATTTTTATTTTTAAAATATTTTCTTAAAGCATAACCAATGTAAGCTCCAATTAATAATCCTAAGATTGTAAATAAATCCATTGTTTTTATTCAAAATAATTTAATTCTTCTTTTCTCTTAATTCCTTTATTGCTTCATTAAACAATAAAGTAGGAGAAATGTTATTTTCAGCTAACCACTTAGAATTTTCTACACTGGTTCTAACTGAAACAACAGTTGTTTTTCCTTTTCGTTGTATGTTTTTTATTTCCATTGTAATAATAAGTAATAAATATACTATTTAAATGTATGCTTTTTGTAATACAACACTTTATAAATAAAATTAACCTTAAAATATTACCCACTTCTTCTGTATCAAATCTTAAACAATGCCTCAACAAGAAATACAAGAAGAAAATTATGACGGTGGTGCTACCTACTCTGAAGCAGACCCTGAATTTATAAGAATACAGATAGATGTAGAAAAAGATTTAGATAGATTTACTCAGGAAGTTTTAAGGGGCATGGTTGAAATTATTGATAATGATAAAGGTATAAAAAAATGGGTTCCAATTGCTCCAAATGTAAAACCACCAATGAATGAATTAGGGGTTAGAGGAATGTTAATTTTAATGAAAGGTGCAGTTACAAAAATATCTAAATTATCTTGTAAAACTGATGATGAAATAAAGCAGGATATGTTTTATTTTCATATGACTTTATGTTCTCATATGTATCAAAATTTTAATAAATGGGAAATGCAATTTTCAGATGTTGAAGCAATGAAAGAAGCTGCATTAAGGTTAGTTTGGGATGTTGCAGCATCTTCAAGAGATGGTTTTACAGCAGTTAATTTAAGAAGCCAATATCAAAGAAGTGAAGTTTCAAGAACAGATGATTCAGGTAAATCTGGTAAATCCTTTTTAGGAATACCTTTTGGAAAAAGATAGAATGATTAAAAATAATTATAAGGAGGTTAAAAAATGGGAATAGAAGGAATAGTTGGAGCTGCTTCTGGAATGTTTATGACAGTTGTTAGAATTATTTTAATAGTAATTGTAGCAGTTGCAGGATTTTTTGGTTCAAGGTTTTATTTTAAAGTTAAAAAAACAAGAAAAAATTATAAGATTAATGCTTTAATTTCAAATCCTGATGGCTCACATTATATGTGTAAAATAGGTAGATTTAAAGCATCTGACGGTATGCAAAAAATGTTATTTATGCATAAGGTAAAAGGATTATTTGGAATTGAATATTGGGCAACTATGAAAGGAGAAACTATGCCTGTAATAAATCCAAAAAATATTGTTAATTTATCAGTTCATTTATTTAGATATGGTCCAAGCCAATATGCAGTAATTCCACCAGAAGTTTATAGAAAATTAGATATAAACAAATTTGAAATTGATTTAATAAATATGCATATGCTTGAATTTAAAGGATTAGAACAAAGGGCTGGAATTTCAAGATGGTCTTCAATTAAGAATAAATTACAACAATTTGGTCCTTGGATTACGTTATTAGTTCTTGCAATAGTTTGTGGAGTTTCTATTTACTTCATAGTTAAAATGGGAATGTCAGAATTTGCAAAGGTAACTGCTGCAAGGGTTGCAGAATGTAAAACTCTTATTGGAGGAGGTTCAGCACCTGTTGGTGCTTAACTTCCTTTTTTATAGGACATAAAGTATAAATAATCTAAAAATAAAAAAGCACTATGAAAAAATCATATTTTTTATTATTTGGTATTCTATTATTTAGTTTTACATTAATTTCAGCACTAACATTTGAAAAAGATGCTATAGTAGATTTAACATTTCCATGCACTTATAATGGTTCTAATTGTGATGCTGCAACAACTTGTAATTTATCAATAATATATCCAAATGGTTCTTTAATGGTTGAAAATCAACAAGCTACTTATACTGGTTCAGGAATAGCAAATTATACTATTCCAGATACTTCTGTTAATGGAGATTATAAAGTTCCATTAACTTGCACTTTTCCTGATGGAAATTCTGAAGAAGGTAATGCAGATTTTATAATAACTCCTAATGGGGAACAGCCAGATGAAGCTAAAACTACTATTTATTTAGGATTAATTTTAATTATATTAATTTTAATTATATTAATTTTAGTGGGATTATTTAAAGTAAATAATCTTGGTTGGAGAATTGGATTATTAGCATTCGGATATATTTTAATGAATGGATTTTTATTAATGTGTTGGAAATTATCTGAAATGTTTTTAACTGCAGTTCCATTTATTGAAGTTGTTTTTAGAATATTATATATTATTTCTAATGTGGGATATTTTCCAGTATTTATTGGATTAGTTATGTATTTATTAATTAAATTATTAGATGAAAAAAATATAAATAAATTAGTTGGAAGAGGTTATGATAAAGATTTAGCAAGGAGGTTATCTCGTAGGAGGTGACATCCTCCCCTACCTAAAGGAAGGGGCTTCCAGCGAACTTACGGCAACGCAGGTTCGTATGTAGTTCCTGCTTCAACGACACGAGCCTTCTCGGAAGAAGGTCTTACAGTATCTCCACAGGCGTTGGAGATTTCCGCTTGTCCAGCGGTATCAATATTAATGGACGCATTCAAATCACGATGACAAACAAAACCACAACTCAAACACTTGAATTGCCTTTTAGAGAGAGGCATATCTTGGATATTCCCACATCTGCTACAGGTTCTACTTGTATTTTTGGGATTAACCCTAACCAATTGCCCACCAGTTCTTTCAACCTTGTAAGACAACATCTGCAAGAAGCAACCCCAACTTGCATCGTTAATACTTTTAGCGAGATGATGATTTTTAACCATATTTCTAATATTCAGTTTTTCAACAGAAATAATTTTGAATTGTTTGATAATTTCAAAAGAGGTTTTATGGAGAAAGTTTTGTCTTTGATTAAAAATTCTTTCGTGGAGTTTAGCAATTTTAAATCTTTCTTTTTTCCTATTAGCAGAACCTTTCTTTTTCCTACTCAATCTTCTTTGAAGTTTAAAAATTTTCTTTTCACTTTTCCTCAAAAATTTGGGATTTTCAATTTTAGTTCCATTAGACAAAACAGCAAAACTTTCAATTCCAATATCAATACCAATATGGTTATCTTTAATTTCAATCTTTTCAATCGGAACATCTTGACAAGAAAAAATAGCAAACCAACCAATAGCAGTTCTTTTGATAGTAAAGGTTTTCATTTTTCCTTTTGGAACTCTGTGAAGGACAATAGGCATATTTCCAATTTTACTAACAGAAAGTTTTTTATTAGAGAGCAACTTAAATCCGCTTTGGGGAAAGGTTATACTTTTGTATTTATTAAGAGTTTTAAATCTGGGAAATCCTGCTTTGCCTTTTTTCTCTTTAACCCTTCTAAAGAAATGATTGAAAGCATCATTAATTCTCTTACTGATATTTTGCAAAACTTGACTATGAATAGGAACATTAAAATCTTTTGTGAGTTTATTCAAATCAAATTGGGAGAGATTAGTTTTGTCTTTTTTGTAAGCATTAACTTTGACTTCAAGAAGTTTATTATAGATGAAACAACAATTAGAAATAGTTTTATTCAATTTATTAATTTGTTTATGAGAGGGATATATTCTAAACCTAAAATTCTGCGTTGCCATAGAAAATTGAATACAAACACCTTTATATACTTTTCTATTCAAAAAAATGTAAGGAGGAACCTAACTCATCTCCACCCTGAAGGATGGAGTCTTCTTGCGAGTTAATAGGACAAAAAAGGTGATGGATGAAAGACCAGTAAGATGTTGGATACACCCAAATTTAAAAAATGAATTAGGTAATTGGCATAATATGATTAATGAATTAGCATTAGAAAAAACAGGTTATCCAATTCAAGAAGGTATGCCTTTAGCATCTAATTTATGCTGTAAAATATTACAAAAAACAAGAAAAGATTTGAAAAAAAAGGATTTTAATATTTTTAAAGATGAAAAAACCTCTTCATTAAATATTGAAATAGTTTTAGGAAATGACATTGGAGATATAAAAAATTTAAATATCCAATTACATAAAATTACAGGAGTTAAAAAAAATGAAATATCAATGTATTAATAAAAAAGCATCAATTCAAGATCCAATAACTGTCGGAGCAGTAATTTTATCAGTTATGATAACTATTTTTGTTATGATGTATGTTTGGTATGCTTTTGATACTAATATTAGAGATGCTATTGCAGATAGTCCTGGAAATGCTACAATTGTTGATACTTTAGATTCATTAACAATAACTTATTCTTATATTGATTATATGATACCTATTTTAGTTGGTGGATTAATGATTTTATCATTAATATTTGCATTTAAGACAGGGGCAAGTATTGTTTATTCCTTTTTGTCGTTATTAGTCTGGGCTTTTGCATTTTTAATGGCTGCAATTTATACTAATGTTTTTGAACAATTTAAATTTACTTTTCCAACAGTTTCTGCAAATTTCCCAATTATAGTTTTTATTATGGATAATTTCAAATGGATTGTTTTAGCTTGGCTATTCTTAATTAGTTTAGTGATGTTTACAAGAAATAAAGCAGAAGATAAATCTTTACAAGGAGGTTTAGAAAAATTTTATAGTTAGTAAAAAATTTATTAAATGTATAAATGGAAATTAAAAAAACACATACAATCAAATCACAAGCAACAAAAACAGCTTGGGTAATGCTAATCCTAATAGGATTTTCATTATTTTTATGTGTAAATATTGTTAGTGCTCTTAATTGGAATGATGGATATTTAAAAGCATATTATGGTTTTGAGGAAACTACAGGAGATGTAATAGATGAAATAGGAAATTATGACGGAATAAATAATGGAGCAACAAGAGGGGTTCCTGGAAAACTTGGAAATTCTTTTTGGTTTAAATCCAGTGAAAGTGATTATGTATCTATTCCTTATTTATTCCCACAAGCAGAAACAGATTTAACAGTTTCTGCATGGGTTAATATTACTGGCACCCCACCTCATGCTTATTATATTATAGATTTAAGAGGGGGAATAGATAGTGTTTTTAGAATAGCTGATACTAAGAAAGCAGGTGTAACAGAAGTTTTTTCTAATTCTATAGTTCCTATAGATGGAAGTGTTTGGACTTTTGTAGCAGTTACTTATAATGCAACAAATAATGAATGGAAAATATATATGAATGGAAGTTTAGAAAATACAGCTATAAGCACTATGATAACAACTGACCCTGCGACTTATGGAAATGTAAATGGTATTGGTTCTGGTAGCACAGACCATGCTGGTACTGTTAATTATAATGGAGAAATTGATGAATTAGGTATTTGGAATAGAACTTTAACTGCTGATGAAATTTCTGAATTATATAATGGAGGGTCTGGAATTGCCCCTTTTAGAAAGGAGATTAATTTAATTTCCCCAGTAGATAATGCACTTTTATCAACAGCAGGAGCAAACTTTACAGCAAATTATACTGTTCTCAATATTTACAATTTAACAAATGCAACTTATTATCTTTGGAACTCAACAGGAATTTTTAATAATTCTGTTGTTGTTAATATAACAGGAACATCAAATTCAACAACAGAATATATTAATGATTTTGTTTTAGGAAATTATGAATGGAATGTCTGGGCTTGTTATAAAAATGCAACCTTTTCTAATTGTAGTTTTGCAGATGCAAATTATAGTTTTTTTGTTGGTGCTACTGTTGATGCAGTTAATTATAATAAAAATACTTATGAAACCTCTTCTGAAACAATTAGTGCAAATATAACTTTATTAGAGGGTGTAGAACTTCATGCAGTTTATCTTTATTATAATGGGACAAAATACATAGGAAATTTTGAAAGTTTAGGAAGTAATAAATATTATATGGAAAAATCATTAGATATTCCTTTAACAGCCACTATTTTAAATAAATCTTTCTTTTGGAGTTTTGTTTATACTTCTCCAATACAAAAAACTCAAAATACAACTACTTATAATCAAACAGTTTCTCCTATATATTTTGGGATATGTAATGCAACATATCCCACAACTGCATTAAATTTAACTACAAAAGAAGAAGGAACTTTTGATTTATTAAATACTTCATTAGAATTTTCTCCAAATTATTATCTTGGAAATGGAGTATATTATAAAACATTAGAATTTTCAAATTCAACAGGAAATAATACTAACTACCAATTTTGTATAAGTCCTGCAGATAAAAATTTTACAATAGAAGATATTATTTCTTATTATGCTGCAGGTTATGATAGGCGAGAATATTTTTTAGATAAGGCAATACTTAATAATAATACTATGAATTTAAATCTTTATTTAGCAACAACCGCTTCAACAGATATATTTACAATTACTGTAAGAGATGAAAATGATGATGTTGTTCCAAGTGCATTTGTTAGAGTTCAAAGATGGGATATTGGAACTAATAATTTTTATACTGTTGGAATGATTAAAACTGCTGCTGATGGAACAGGAATTTTAAATATGAGATTAAATGATGCTTGGTATAGGTATCAAGTTATTTATAATAATATTTTATATTTAACAACTGAACCAGTTAAAGAATCTTCTACTGCAAGAACTTTAAATATTAATTTAGCAGCAGCTAATCCTTATGATCAATTTGATGAAATAGATTATTCTTTAACTTATGATAATTCAACAAATCTTACTGTATTTACTTATGCAGATACTACTGGAGCAGTTCAAACAGGTTGTTTAAAAGTTTTAAAAATGGAAGGAACTGGGAATACAGAAGTATATTATTCTTGTATTGAATCTACTTCTGGTGTTTTAAGTTATGAAATAAATGATACTGGAACTTATGTTATAAGGGCTATTTTTAGATTAACTTCTGAATATGATAGTATTGAGAGGGTTGTTGATGAAATTATAAGGCAGGGAACTCCTGAAAGATTTGTTATTATTGGAAAATTTGGTTCTGTTATAAGTTTATTATTAACAGGAACTGCTGCAGCATTAGGTATTGCAGCATCTTCAATCCCATTAGGATTAGGATTAATAGTTGCTTCATTAATCCTTGAAAATTTAATGGGTTGGATAAATATAACTACTGCTGTATTATATAGTTTAATTTCAATAGGAATATTAATTGCAATAAACTTAAAGAGAAAATAAAATGATAAATAAATTTAACAAAAAAGCAAAAGGACCAACATTAACTTGGATATTTATAGGAATAGCTGTATCTGTATTAGTTTTAACATTATCATTTAGTTCATTAGGAACTTTTTTAGCAGATAATAATACAACTATTAGTGAAGTTAGTGAAACAGGAGATAATTTTACTGAAGTTTATAATGATATTGATAGTTTAGGTGGAACTACGGGAGGATTATCAGATAGAAGTTTATTAAAAGATGTTTGGTCAGCAGCAACAGGAACTGTAAATGTATTTGTAATGGGATTGGCTGCAATATCAGAATTTTTTAGAATGATTTCTATAATTGATAATTTATTTGGAATAATTGAAGGTGCAGTTCCTGGATTTAATGCCTTATTTGGATTATTAACTCTTGTAATAACTGTTTACATTAGTATGGCAATATTAAAAGCAAAAAGGGGGACTAGTGAAGTAGCTTAAAATGACTGAAGGATATTATAATGTGTCAGCACATGGCGCTGGAATAGAAGGTTTTATGAATTGGGCAAATTTATCTGTAGATGGTTGGATGGTTAGTGCTTTCTTATTTTTTATATGGTTATCTTTTGTTTATGTTGGAAGCAAATCTACTTGGAAAATGCCAGGTATTATGGCTTTTAGTTTTTTTACTTGTTTAATTGCATCAATGATATTTAAATTATTTACAGTTGTAAATCCTACAGCAATATTTGTAATTATATTTGGATTAGCAGGAAGTTTATTTTGGATGGTTATAGAAAAATGAAAATACCTAAATTAAAATGTTTAAGATGTAAACATAAATGGTTTCCAAGAAAAGAAAAAAAACCAAGATTTTGCCCTAAATGTAATTCTCCTTATTGGGATAAACCTAAAAAAAAGAAAAAAAAAGAATAATTTTAGTTATACCTATATAGTTATAACCTAACCCATTCTTTATTTATATAATCTTTTTCTAAATAATTCATGTTAAAACGTAAATTAAATTTTTGGAGGACTCAAAAGTAATTGTTACGATGGCTGATATGCAAAGTTTTATTGTAGGAATTGTTCTTGTTGGTGTAACTTTAGTTATTGGTATCTTCATCTCAGCAGAGATTGCAGACCAAATGGAAGATAATTCAGCAGAACAAAATGCAGCTAATGATTTGGTAACAGCACTTTCTGGTGGTACTGCATGGATAACTATCTTAGTGGTTGTAGGATTTGCTACAATTGTATTAGGAATGTTAACTCAAGGATTAGGCAGAAGCGCAGAGATGGCTGGCCCTGTTTATTAGTCTTTAGTTAATATCCTATAAGGAAGTTATCACATACTTTCTAACTCAATGTGATATGTGGAAGAGTGATAAACCTCCCTCTTCCCAATTTTATAATATAAATAACCAGGAGGTAAAACAAAAAACATGGCTAATCAATCAATGGAAAAATTCATAATTGCAGTAATTGTAATTGGAATTATATTAGTTATGGGTATCTTTATCTCAGCTTCTATTCAAGATGCTACAAGAGAAAGTACAAGTTCTTCTGTAAGTAATGAAACATTAACTACAGTAACAGAAATTGGAGAATATTTAACACCATACACTTATAATGATGTTGTATGTACAATTGGTATTGTTACTAATGCTTCAGGAGTAATTATAACTTCTGGAAATTACACTCAAACAAATTGTAATCTAGCTTTTACTGGTGCTACAACTGATTTTAATAACACTGATTGGAATGTAACTTATACTTACACATATTCTGCTGATACAAATACTTCTGCAGCAGCAGGAGATTTAGTAACTGCATTATCAGGTGGTTCAGCTTGGATAACAATCATAATTGTGGTAGGATTCGCTACAATAGTATTAGGAATGCTTACACAAGGATTAGGTAAAAGACCCGAAATAAAAGGCGAATATGTTTATTAATTTTTTTCACCTTTTTACTATTTAAAATAAATACAAAAAATCACAATGGGAAGATATTTGAAAAAATACAATAAAAAATATAAACGTAGATATAAAGGTATTTACATTGATTTAACCAAACCTAAAGTAACTACTAAATCTAAAATTACAAGGGCTTATGAAACATTAACCTCTCCAAAAGCTAAAGAAAAATATAAAAAAGCTAGCAAAATTATTGGTAAAGGTTTTGCACACACTAAAAGATACTTTGAAGGAGCAAGTAGGGGATTAGATAATGCATTGAGAATACCTGCTAAAAATCCTGATTATGTCTTAGTTACTAAAGTTCCTAAAGGTTATAAAATAGTTAAAAAAAGGAGGAAAAGATAATGCCAATTTTTCAAGCATATAATGGAAGAATAAAAGCATGGGTTAAATATGATTTTATTAAAGGTAAAGTTAGATTTTTAAATGTAAAACAAAGAGAACCTAAAAAACCATTTAAAGGTGTGAAAAAAAGAGGTAAAAAGAAATAAGGGAGGTTAAAAAATGGGAGAAATAATATTAAAAAATGCAGTTGAAAGAGAAAAAGGTTATTTATATTATGTTGATGGAAAAGGTAATGTTTGTAGAACTAAAATGAGTAGGGGTAGAAAAAAGAAAAAATAATTATTCTAAACTAAAATTTATATCTAAACCTTTATTTTTATTCTCACAAGGAATTATATTTTGACTTGCAATATTTTTAAGCCAAGCTTCTTTAGCTAATTGTGGTAAATAATTACAACTACAACTTCGGCCATTTTCTAATCCACAAACATAACAAGCCCATTTAGAACCATATTTAGCCCTATAAGAATTTATTTCTTTAACATATTTTATTTGAACAAAACCAATAAAAATAATTGCTAAAATTAAAAAAATAGCCAATATTCTTGAAGCAATAGCTAATTTTCTTCTAAATTTTTCCTTATTTACTGCAGTAAGAATATTAGGTATTTCTTTATCCATTTTAAATTAACTTCAACCTTTGGAAACTTAATTCTAATTGTTGTAATCTCTGTTCATGATTTATTAAACTTTTTCTAACCATTTCTTCTGTTAGTTCTGGTTCTAACTGTTCAGGTTCTTCTGTTGGTTTTTCTTCATTAACTACTTCTTCTGTAGGTTCTTCAACTACTTCTTCTGGTTCTTTAATCTCTTCTTTAACTTCTTCTAATTCTTCATCTTTTTCCTCAGGATCATAATATTCAACTTCTTTAGCTTTTTCCTGTTCTTTTGGTTTTTCTTCAATTTCAGGTACTTCTGTTTTCTCTTCAATTGTTGGTTTAATTTCTTCTTGTCGTTTTTTAAGTTTATTTCCTAAAAATCCCATATTATTTAACCTCCTTTTCAATTCTTTTACCATTTTTATCAAATTTATTTAAAATATCATCAATTTCTGCCTTTACATCAGCATTAGTATGATTTATATGTTCTGGTCTTTTTTTATAAGGTTCTATTGCCCTTTTCATTGGTTCTAATGATTTCCATGCTTTGGTAATAATTAATATCCCAATAACAAGGGTGAAACCCCTTGTTATCCAGGACATATACCCTCTTCCTCCATAATTTATTATCATGGAATATACTTGATAAACAATAAAACCACAAAATAAAATAATAGTAACTTTTGTTATTTTATATCTAAACATTAATGAAGCATAAGGGCTTCCTTGGATTGTTCTCCAATTACTTTTTGCATTTTTGATATTATTTATAAAATTTGCCATAATTATTTAACCTTTATTTTAATTTTTTTCATAGCTTTTTTAAATACTATTTCTTGTAAAAAATAAAATAAATAATGTAATAAAAAAGCAACTATAAAAAAATAGACTGAAAATCTCATAAATTTAAACATAAATACTGCAATGTTTTGATAAGGTTCATAAAAACGATAAACAATAAACCAGAATCCAAAAACAGCCATAACTACATTTAACCAAATTAATGTTTTTGAAAAATGTTGTAAATTTTCTGTAAATTTAACTCCAAAATTTAAATAATCAAGAGTTTTTTTTGTTTTATTGTTTTTTTGTGTCATTTTATTAAGATTTTTGTTTAATTTCAAAAATAACTTGCCATTGTATCAAACATATTCAAAAACGTGTTCTTTTTTTGTGGTTGTGGTTGATTTACCCCTCTCGCTTGATTTAAGGGGGGTACAGGAGCATATTGTGGGTTTTGTGAAGGTAATATTGGTTGTATTTGTTTAATGTCATTAAATTCCCAAAATGCTTTTCCTTCTTCTACAATTATTCTTCCAGAAGGAAACTTTTGAATAAAACCCATTAAATTTCCATAATCTGAACCAGTTATATCTACTTTCATTTTGTTTTCCACCATTTGTTCTTCTTGTCTTTTTTTTTACATAATTTTTCTAACTTTTCTATTTCTTCTTCAGATTGTTCTTCTTCATTAAAAAATTCATATCCCCATAAATCATAAACCTTTAAAATTTGTTTTATATAATCTTTAGGATTTTTTTCAAATGATTCAATTTCTTCTTCAGTCCATTCAACTTTTCCCCATGCATGAATTTCAGGTTCAGTTGCCCTTTCAAAATGCATATGTTTATTAGGAACTAAAACAATTTCTTTTGTTTGTGCTAACCTTATAAAAGGCATTCTTGCTTTTTTTAAGGTTAATAATGCACCTTTCATCATAGGGTGTAGGTAATTATCATCTTCCATTTGTTTTTTTAATTGGTGAATATATAAATGAGGGGCAGCATCTTCTCTAAGTTTTAAAGTTACATCTTCTCTAAGTTTTAAAGTTATTTTAAATGGTTTCATTTTTGTTTTTTAGATTTAGTTTTAACTTCAAAAAATTCTTTTTCTAAATTTGTTAATTCTTTATTTCTTTTATTTATTCTAAAAATATCTATAAAAAAACAAATTATTAGAAAAATAACTAAAAGTCTAAATGGTAAGATTAAACCAACTATGAATTTAGTAGCAATTTCAACTGAAATATTAAATAATCCAACATAGATTAATGAACAAAAACCCATTAATAACATAGTAAAATTAATAAGACTCAAAAAATCACTTTTGTTTGTTTTTTCTTTTATTCTATCTTCTTTTTGCCTAAATTCAATTCTATCTAATTGAGATAGTTGATTAAACTTTTCTTGATTAATTTTCATCCTCTACACCTCCTTTATAATTTTTAGAT
>JAFCCB010000046.1 GCA_017610445.1 Candidatus Dojkabacteria bacterium | reverse complement strand
ATTAAATCACAAACAGAATGAAAAATCATCCCAATTAAAATAAAGAAAAATCCATGCCAAATAAAACTTAATAAACCTACAAAAATATGAAATTCAATTGTATGAAAAATCATTAATGTCCTGTGTTTTTTGCCCCAAACTTTTAAGAAATAATAAGCATTTTTTAAATTCCAATCTTTTTTCTTAAAAACATACCAAAGATAATGGTCAAAGTCAATGAAAACTGATGCAAAGAAAATTAAACTTGCCTGAAAAATTGTCATTGAGGTAAACCAATAAGCAATATATGAAAATAAGAATCCAAGTAATAGATGGTGTTTGGGTAACATCTTATTTAACCTTGTTTTTAATATGCATATAAATTGCATAACTTAGGAATAACTTCCTTTTTAAATATTTAAATTTGGTTGCTATAATAGAATCCTCTATTAAATGCATTAAAAAACCAAAAAAAATAAAAAAGAGAATTGGAATATAAAAAGAGAATAGATATAATAAAATTAAAGGCTCTAAACCATGAAAGATTAGTATAAAATATCTGTGCTTTTTCTTTTCTTCTACTGATAAGTTATGAAACTTTGTCGTTTCTATTAAAAACCAATTGTAAGCAGATTTTAATGAAAATCTTTTCTTTTCAAAAACATAATATAAATAATGGTCGAAATCAATAAAAACAGATGAGAGAAAAATGATTAAAACATAAATTGGTTGAATGAAAAATAATAAAATTAAACAAATAATCAAATTAATTATGATGTGTTGTTTAGGTAACATTTTATTTTTAGTTTATCATCAATAATATTTAATATTTTTAAGCTTTGAAGATGAGAGTAAAGCGATGAACCTCTTTATTATCTTGTGATATTTATAAAATATCTGTGTTTGTATCTATTATCTCTTAATAATTTAAGTTTATTATTAGTTTTTATATCTTAATCTTCTGTTCTTTATAGTGTGATATTTTTTAGATTAATAATTATTTTAATAATTTTATTGTTTCAATCTTTCAAAATCAATTTAACAATTTCTGCAAATGCAGGACGTGTTATGAAAACTCCTGCTGAAGCGCCGATTATTGTAGTGATTACAAATCCTTTTAAGAGCCCTCCTCCTGCCCAAAATAGGGGCATTAAAGCAAACACAGTAGTAATATAAGTTCCTAAAATAATAAACAAAGCGTTTTTAATTCTCTGGATTAAAGAAAATGCCTGGCTCATCTGAGATTCATCTAAGATTATTATCTGTGAATCAACTCCTGTTCCAATTGCTGCGATTATTCCTGCAATTGCTGGAAGATCTAAATTAGTTTTAAATAATGATGAAATTCCCAGGATTATCAAGACTTCACAAAGAGAAGTTAATAAAACTGCAATAGATAATTTAATTTTTCTATATCTTAAAAAAACAATTGTTCCTACTGCAAGAATTGCCACCAAGCCTGCAAAGAGTATTGAATTAATGAATTTTTTTCCTAATGATGGTGAGATTGTATCTAACTTTTCTATTTTTAGTTTAAATGGGAGGCTTCCTGTTTTTAGAACAGTTTGAAGTTTTTTCATATTTAAAGTTGCGTCTTCAAATGCTTCCTGTTTTGTTAAGCCTGTTCCAGAACCACTAATCTGGATTTGAGTTGTCTTGCTTCCTCTTAAACCTTTACCAATTAATAATGAATCTGTTAATTCATCATCTAAATATAAATCTAATTTTTTAGACAAATATTCTGGATTTTCAGGATTGATTGTTAATTTTTCTGTTATCCCTGCATGTCTCTCAGCTGCTTCTGGACTTAATGTAATAGCAAATCTAAAAGAACATACATAATTTTCCCTTTGTGCTTTTCCACAATTGTAAATCCCTGCCTGCTCTCCTGTTCTTGCAACATAAGTAATATCTTTATTTCCTCCGACAAATGCTGTTTCATTTCCAATTTTAGCCTCAAATTTTCCTTGTTTTGCGATCAAACTTTCAAGTTCTTTGGGTGTTGAGCCTGCAATCTCAATTAACATGGAATTCTTGCCAAAAAGATCTGATTGGCGTCTTACAATAACATCTTTTAATCCATATACATTTAATCTTTCATTTGTTACATCAATTAAATCATTTAATTCCTGAGATGTAAGTTCTTTGTCTTCTGCTACTACTAATGCTCTTGCTCCTCCTGACAAATCCAAACCAGTTTTAATTCTTATTTTTTCAACTTTCCTAACATTAATTTCTGGTGCTTTGTCTGTCCAAAGAATGAATTCATTATCTTTTGTGGTTATTGTAAATTTTTGTTTTTCATTTGAAGGAAAATTTGAATTAATTATTTCCTGATAATCTTCCAAAGAAGCTACTGGCTTGCTGTTAATATGTGTAATTATCTGGTCTTGTCTAAGCCCTTGTTCAAATGCTGTTGAATTTTTAGAAACAAAACTTATCTCTACTCCTGAAGAAAAATTTGAAATTAATGGAGAGAAGATAACTAATAATAAAGATAATACTGTAATTATTAAAATCCAAATTTTCCAACTAATTTTCATTTTTTGTTCTCCTTTCTAAATACCATTTTAAAATAGAAGCATTAGTTATCCAAGTGTTCATGATATCAAAACTCAAACCAATCAGCAAAATTGTGAAAATTTGTTTTAGGACTTCTGAAAAAGATTGGGTAATGATTAATGCAACAGTGATTGCTATTATAGAAGTTAATGTCATTGTTATTCCTGTTTTAAATGCATTTGCAAGCCGTTTGTTAATTTCTGAGCCCCTTCTTTTTAATAATCTGGTTGTAAGCATGATATCTGTATCTACTGAATAACCAATTAACATCAAGAATGCCATAATTCCTGCACTTGAAATTTTAATTCCTAAAAAATTCACAAAAGCTAATGTCATTATTATATCTGCAAAAGCAGAAATTACAACTGCTGCACTTGGGGCAAAAGTCCTAAAGATAATAAAAACAACTGTTGCCATTAAAATAAATGAGATAATAATTGCAAACAATAATTGTTTGTAAAATGATTCTCCAAATTTTGAGCTTGTTTTTTCTGTGCTTGAATTTTCAGTATTTAATTTGTAACCTAAAAATTCTTCAATTATAGATTTAAAATCTGAAATTTCTGAAGAATTTAAATTTTGGATTGGACTTTGAATAATTACTGCTTCTTGTTTTCCTGTAAATCTGTCTGATAATTCTTTTACTGCAAAGTTATCTAATTTTTGGGTTAAATAATTATTTAATTCATTTATATTAATTTCTGATTGTGCTGTATTTACTGTAATTGTTATTCCACCTGTTAAGCTCACATCTTTTCTCATGAAATCATGATTAACAGAGTAAAAATATCCTATGTATGCTAAAGAAAGGATTAATAAAATTAAGGGGATTAAAAATAAAAACTTGTAATTTTTATCATACCATTTAGTGAAGATTTTTGTTTGTTGTGATTGTTCTGTTTGTTCTGTCATTTTATTTTTTATAAATGCGCGGGCCGGGAGTTGAACCCGGGTCTTCTGGTTGGAAGCCAGAAATACTAACCACTATACTACCCACGCATATTTTGATTAATTTTTAAGGGTTTTTAAGGTTTAGTAATGCTCCTGACAGGATTTGAACCTGCGACCCCTTCCTTAGGAGGGAAGTGCTCTATCCGCTGAGCTACAGGAGCCTAAATTTAAAAATTCCTTGTTGTTTAAAAATTTATGTTAAAATCTATTTGAATTTTAAACTCTTCAAAAAATATAAAAAGGCTGGTTAATGAATTTTTTAAACATGATAATCAAAATATTAGGAATTTTAGATATATTTATTGGAATTATTTTTTGGTTATTTGGAATCTTTCATATAATCCCAAGCAGTTTTATTTTACTTTTAGGATTAATTTTAATGGTAAAAGGAATTGTTTTTGTAATTGGATTAAATGTTATGAGCTTCTTGGATATTTTTATTGGAATAATTATTATTTTAGGAAGTTCAGTAATTTTACCAAAATTAGCAGTTATTTTAATTGCTCTTTTTTTAATTCAAAAAGGGATTTTTAGTTTGGTTGGTTAAAGATGTGGGAGGTAGGATTCGAACCTACGAAGGCACTAAGCCACAAGATCTTGAGTCTTGCCCCTTTGACCACTCGGGAACCCCCACATATTTTTGTTAATATTTAATGCTTTAAAAAGATTTATAAATGCATAATTTTAGATATATCTGAAGACGACCATAATAATCTGGAAACACCTGTTCCCATTCTGAACACAGAAGTTAAGCAGGTTATGTTATTGGTATTAGTTTCTGAGAAGAAGTGAAGCCAATAAGTTGTCTTCTCTAAATTTTTTATTTAGAATAAAGAATAATAAAATGATAATACCAATAAGATGTTTTTCATGCGGAAAGCCGATAGCCCATTTATGGGGAGAATTTAAAGAGAGAACTAAGAAAGGAGAAAACCCAAAAAAAGTTTTAGACGAACTTGGATTAAAAAGATATTGCTGTAGAAGTGTGTTTTTAGGACAGGTTGATACTCTTGAGTTGGTCAATAAGTTTAAAAAGTTTTGATTTAATATAATGATTTAATATAATCAAATTTAAATAGTTAATTCTTTTATTTTTAACATGATTATGACAGAAGATACAATTAATCTAATGGGTTTAACTTTTTTTTGTAATTCAATGGTTGAAGAACTTTATTATATGGGAAAAAGAAAATCTGTTTCTGAAAAATTAGAAGAAAATTGCAAAAGAGGGATTGCTGAATTTAGTTCATTAAAATGGCCCAGAGAACAACCTTATCCAGACATTAAAACTGATTTATTTAATACTAATCTTAATCTTAACGCTTTTGGAAAAATTTGTGAACATTATGAAAAATCTGCTGAACAAATGATTGATGAATTAACCAAGGATTTAGAGAATATTATTTCTGATAAATCAATAGATAAAAAATATCAAACTTCTGAAAAGTTGCAGAAATTTTTTGATAATCTTGGGGATTGTGCTTATTTTGCTACAAAAGATTCTTTGAAAAATTAGATTTAATTATCCCTAATTTTGAAAATCCCATATATCCTATTGTTTCAAAAGAATGTTTTGCAAATCCTAAAAAAGAAAATTTTTGTTTGTCTGAAGAGTAATCTTTATGTTGTTTGATTGATTTTCTTAATTTATTTATATCTTTCTCTGGATTTTCTAAGAGTGTGTAATTTGAACCTATTTCATATAAAGAATGTCCATCAGATGAAGAAAGCGCTCCAATATCATAATCCTCTTTAATTAATTTGTAAAACATTTTTGTTTTTTTATTTCCATAAATAGCTTCTCCATTATTAATTTCTATTGCATCAAAATATTTTAAGAGTTTGGGGTTGTGAATTAATTCAGAACCAATGCCCTGAAAAAAGAAAGGATGGGGCGCAATTATTATTGAGTTGTTATCTCTTGCTTGTTTTAAAGAATCTTCTAAATCTTTTAATTTTATGTGCTGATTTTCAGACAATCCTATTACTAAAAGGTGCCCTTGTTTTGTAAATATCTCCTGTCCGTTTATTATTAAGATATTTTTATTTGGAACATAAACAGAATTCCCTAAATTAATTCTTTCATATCCTTTTTTATTAATAAAATTTTTGTATCTGTTATCATTGCCATTTACAAGTCCTAAAATTCCATTTGCTCCTAATTTCTGCTCTGCTAAATTTATTGTTTTATTAAAATCCGGCATTTTACTGAAAGATGCTAAATGATTATGCAAGTCTGTTTTGATTTTCACAAATTTAATTACAAATTGTAGTTTAAAAATCTTCTTATTGTATTAACTCCTTAGAAGTAACAATTACTAAAGATTTAAAAAGGATGTTTTCTTGGATTTTTTATAAAACAAACAATAATCTTTGTTACACATAACTTAAATATTGCAAAATATGTTAATAAAATTTATAAGCTCAAAGATGGAAAGTTTGTAAGATGAAAAGCAAGATAGGCAGACTAGACATAAGAGTATAAAGAAAAAAATTTAGATAATCTGCAACTATCAACATCAAAATATATCAGAGGATTTGAACAGAGGCATGGAAAAGCATGTTATCATTTTGCAGATTTAAAACTTTGGGGGCAAGAATAAAATGAACAAAACAACAAAAATTACAATAGCAGTAATATTCTTAGGATTTTATTTAATTAGCATGATTGGTGTAACCTCTGCACTTATTATTAATTCAGTATCTATGAACCCAAATGAAATTGCTCCTGGAGAAACAGCAAAAATTAATATTGAGATTGAAAATGACTGGAATGAAGATGTCAACGATGTTAGTGTAGTTTTAGACTTAAAAGATGTGCCTTTCGCGCCTTATGATTCAAGTTCTGAAGATAGTTTTGATGAAATTAGAGATGGCAAGTCAAAAATAGCTGAATTTAAAATAATCGCTTTAAATGATGCTAAATCTGGAATTTATAAAATCCCCTTGGAAATAAATTTTTATGATGAAAATAATAATAAATCTACAAAAAAATCTTTAATCAGTTTGGTTGTTAATTCAAAGCCAGTTATTGGTGTTGATGTTAAAGACGGCTTATTGTTAAAAGGCAAGGAGAATAATCTGGAGATTAAAATTATAAATAAGGGATTAAGTGATGTTAAATTTTTAGAAATTGAAACTGAAGAAGGAAATTATTATACTCTTTTATCTGGAAAAAATATTTATATTGGGGATATTGATTCAGATGATTTTGATTCTGCTGATTTTAAAATTTACTTTAAAGAAAATACACCTGACACAATAACACTTCC
>JAFCCB010000016.1 GCA_017610445.1 Candidatus Dojkabacteria bacterium | reverse complement strand
AGAATGTTTAGAAATATCTTTTGTTTTTTTTGTAAGCTTCTCAACACTTTTATTTGATTTTTGTTTTTCAGTTGTTAAAGGTCCTGTGACTTCAACCAATAATCCAGGCAACCCAGTCCCAACAGGAACTGGCTGATTTAAAATTATATTTTCAATTACAGATGAAAGTTCATCTTTATTATCTTTCAAAGTGGCATTAATAAACTGCTTAATTGGAGTTTCAAAACTTGCTCTTGCCAAAATACTGCTTTTCTGAGAAATAATCCCCATTCTTGTAATCCCCTTAACAATTCCTGTAGTTGTCATAGCATCTGCAATTAATTTCAGATGCCTTTCATTAATATCAAGCCCCTGAGAATTAATAACTTTCCTGATTTCTTTTATGATAACAGAACGTGCAACTTCAATTCCCAAAACATCACAAACCTCATGCAAATCATTGCTTATTGTTCTTGTTTTATCAATTCCTTTAAATTCAGTTATCTCCTTAAGATTAGTTCCTGCAGTGAGTATGACATAATCTCTTTCTCTTTTTACAACCAAAATCTGTTCAATTCCTTTAATACCTGAAATATGGCTCTCTTTAATTTTTTCTTTTAATTTGTAAATCTGTTTAAAATCCAAATCTTTTTCGCCAAATATCACTGAATTTCCAATTACTTTGCAATCCTGCCCCTTTTCTTTTAATTTAAAAGTAATACTCTGAATAGAAGAATGAACTCTCTTAATTGCATTATTATCAATAACTGCTTCAATTTTCTTCCCGCTAAAATTAACTTTAATTTCTTTGATAATATCCTTAAGTTTAACTTCCTGTATTTTTTCAGCAATTATTCTTGCATCTTTTTCATTATTATGCTGTTTATCTAAATAAATTTCCATTTCAGGAGTTGAAGGAGTTCTTCTTGCATCAAAGATTTCAATTAATCTTGGCAGTCCAGAAGTAACCTGCATCTCTGCAACACCTGCTGAGTGAAAAGTTCTTAAAACCATCTGTGTTGAAGGTTCTCCAAAAGATTGAGCAGTGATAATTCCTATTGCGTTCCCAGAAGCAATCTTTTCACCTTTATGCAATTCTGAAACATCTTTTCCATCACCACCATATTTAAACTGAATAATTTTCTCACTGCCATCTCTTACAGTTCTGTCATATTCTACTTTAATATCCTGTAATGCATTTGCTAATCTTCTATATAAATAACCTGATTTAGGGGTTCTAAGTGCAGTATCCATTAAAGCATCTCTTCCAGTTATCGCGCCAAAAAAGAATTCATCTGGTTCTACTCCATCTAAAAAAGAATTGTAGATAAATCCTCTTGCCTTAGGGGACAAATCATGCTCTTTGAAAAAAGATAAAGTCCTGTTATTAAAACCAATTTTAATTCTCTCGCCCCATAATGCCATTTGCCCGACATTACAAGCCATTTGAGTTATATTCAAAATATTTCCGCCAGCCCCAGCATCCATCATAATGCTTAAAGGATTTGTTTTAGAAAATTCCCCCCCAACAACTTTCCCGATTTTTGTCCTAATTCCATTAAGTTTCTGGAGAATTTTTATCTCACGCGTTTCATCAGAAGTTTTCCCAGGAATTATCTCCAAATTTCCTGCATTGTATTTATCTATAATATTCTGGGTTTCTTTTTCAGCATCTGAAATAATTTTCTCAGTTGCATCTTTAACTTTTTTATTAACTCCTAAGTCATTAACAGAAACAGTAAATCCCTGTCTTGAAAGATATTTAGTTCCAAGAGTAAATGCATTTTCTAAAACTTTGATTGTCTCAGCCCGTCCAACTTTTTTATCTAAATATTTTATCAATGCCCCATTTTCAACGCCAAAAACATTTTCATCAATAACCCCTGAAACAATTTCCCCGTTTTTTATGTCAAGATTTTTTCCAGATTTCCCTTTTCCAATATAATTAATCTTAGGAATTATCTGTGAGAAAATTTCCTTCCCGTCAAAAGTTTTCTTTGAAATCTTGCTGTTTATATCTGCCTGATATAATAATTGAGAAGCATCAGCCTTTGATAAAGAAGAAAGACTTAATAAATAACCGCCTGTAATTGCGTCTGCAACACAGCCAAGCAAATTGCTGTTATCTTTGCAGGAAATTAAATTTTGATTCACATCCATTAATATTTTAGCTTCTGCTCTTGCTTCTTCAGTTTGAGGAACATGAACATTCATTTCATCCCCGTCAAAATCTGCATTGTAAGGAGGAGCTGCTGCAGGGTGTATTCTGAAAGTTTTGTAAGGAAGAATTTTGACAAAATGAGCCATTAAACTTGCTTTGTGCAAACTTGGATGTCTGTTAAACAGCACAACATCGCCGTCAATCAGCTGTCTTTCTACAACATAACCAGAAGACAATTCATCTAAAATTTCCTGTCTTAATTCTTCTGTAATTCTTTTTCTTCTGCCATCAGGACGGATAATATAATTCGCCTTAGGATAGTTATCACGGGAAACTATCTCCTTTAATTTTTTAATATTAGATGAATTAACTCTTTCATTCACAGTCAAGACTTCTGCAATTTCAAGAGGAACACCAACTTCATTAATTTTTAATGCAGGGTCAGGGCTGATTACAGTTCTTGAAGAAAAATTAACCCTTTTACCAGCAAGATTGTGCCTGATTCTGCCCTCTTTTCCTTTAATTCTTTCTGTTATTGTTTTCAATGGCTGTCCGCTTCTGTGTCTTGCAGGAGGAATTTTTGCAATACTATTATCAAAAAAAGTTGTTATATGATACTGAAGCAAATCCCATAAATCTTCAATAATAACCTCAGGAGCACCAGCATTTAAATTTTCCCAAAGTCTTTGATTAGCTCTAATAATGTCTGATAATTTGTGAGTTAAATCATCTTCACTTCTTTCACCAGATTCAAGAGTAATTGAAGGACGGACAGTTACAGAAGGTACAAGAAGTAAAGTAAGAATTGCCCATTCTGGCCTGAATATTTCAGGGTTAATTCCTGCAAGTTTAATCTCTTCATCAGAAATTCTAACCAGTCTTTCTCTTATGTCACCTGGAAAAATCCTCCTCTTTCCAATTTTAAATGTAGTTGGTTTTTCTAATTTTACTTTTTCCTGTTCAGCCATGCAATAAGGGCATCTTTTAGTATCCTTTGCTCTTTTTAATCTATCCTTAACATTTTTGTATTTTTCAAAATCTTTTGGTTTAAGCATTAATCTGTGGCACTCAGAACAATAACATCTTAAAAATAATTCAATAACAGGGATGTATTTAATATGCATAACTGGACGCGCTAATTCAATGCTTCCAGGATGTCCTAAACATTCTTTTAATCTGCCCCCGCAGGTTCTGCATCTCACACCAGGGTCAATTGCACCTAATCTTAAATCCATCAGCCCGCCATCAACAGGATAACCATCTACATCATACAATTCTGGTGTGATGATTTTTGCCTTGCTTAATTTTTTAATTTCTTCAGGATTAAGAAAAGTAAACTGCAGACTTTTAACTTGTTTTTTTACTGGTTTCATTTTTATTATCCTTATTTATTTTGTAATAATCACATCTTCTATAATCTCTAATTCCCTTTAATCTTTTTAAACATTCAACAATCCCTGGAGAGGAACAATTATTTTTAATAGGGCAATTCAAAGGATGATAATTTTTTTTAACCTTATCTATTAATACCATTTTAAAAATTACTCCTCTGTCTTTCTACTTTCTTATTTGCTTGCTCTATAATCAAACAATCAAAATTTTCTGCGCTAATTCTTTTTGCAACATCCTCTGAAAGTTTTCCTTCTTCCAAAAGTTTTTTTACCTTACTTAATGCTCTGCAACTATAATAATTCTGATTTTCAATTTTTGAAATTTTAATTATTCCTAATTCATTATTTTTATTTTCCATCTCACTCATATTTATTTTTCAAATTAAATTTAGTTTTAATATGCAGACTCTGAATTTCATCTACTAATAATTTAAATGCATATGAAATTTCAACTGGCTCAATTTCCTGTGAACCACATATTGGGCAATAAGTCTTGTTTCTTACACTATCTTCAATAGCAACAGCCCCGCATTTACTGCAGATTGGAATAATAACTTTATCTGAATCATATCTTTCTTTTAATAACAAAGAAGCTCCGTGAGCCACTAATGCTTGTTGCTCCATTTCTCCTAATCTTAATGCACCACCCTTTGCCCTGCCCTCAATCGGCTGTCTTGTAAGCAAAGTAACTTTCCCGCTTGCACGGGCATGCATTTTATTTGAAACCATATATTTCAATTTCAAATAATACATATTCCCAATAAAAATCTTTACATCCATAATTCTCCCAGTTGTTCCATTGTATAAAGTTTCTTTTCCGTCATATCTAAATCCTGCTTTTTTCAGCTCACTTTCTAAATCCTCAATTTTTTCTCCTGAAAATCCAGTTCCATCAATTACTCTTCCAGACAAACACCCAACTTTGCCTGCTAATAATTCTATTAAATAACCAACAGTCATACGACTTGGGATGCCATGAGGATTAAAAATTAAATCTGGTTTAATCCCGTTGGAAGTAAATGGTATGTCATTTTCAGAAACAATAGCCCCAATAACCCCTTTTTGCCCGTGAGAAGTTGCAAATTTATCCCCTAACTCAGGTATTTTCTGATCACGTGTTTTAACCCGAACAACTTTATTTCCCTGTTCATCTTCAGTAACAAATACAGCATCAATTGTTCCTTGTTCTTCCTGCCTGATAATTGATGAAGATTCTTTTTTTGCCTTAATTGAAATTTCTCTAACTTCAGATAAAAATTTAGGTGGTGCAGTTTTTCCAATAACAACCTCGCCTGATTTTAATTTTGCTTCAGGATAAACCACCCCGTCATCTTCTAAATATCTGTAAGATTCTTCTGTTCTGTAGCCAGAAACATCTTTTTCAGGAATTACAATTTCATCTCTCAGTCCGCCGGCATAATTAAGTTCAACAGAAGTGTAAGGACGAAAATAAGTGCTTCTGCCAAATCCCCTGTCTACTGAACCCTGATTTAAAATCAAAGCATCTTCCATATTATAACCTTCATGATTCATAATAGCAACAATAACATTCTGCCCTGCAGGATGAACATTTAAAGTATCATAAACAAAACTCCTTACTACAGGACGCTGAGGATAATGCAGAATACTTACATCAGTATCTATTCTGCATAAAAAATTAGCAGCATACAATCCTAATGCCTGCTTCTGTGTTTTGCTCCCTCTGTTTAATCTTGAGGACTGGTCATGATTAGAATAAGGAACCAAAGAAGTAACAACTCCTAACAAATCAATTTTGTCAATCTCAAGATGAGTATATTCCTCGCTAATCTCATTTTCATTAAGAGCAACCAAAGCATTTTCTTCTTCAGCAGCATCTAAATATTCAATAAGTCCTTCTTTAATTAAATCATCCCAGTTAAGAACTTTTTTCTTTAATAATTCAATATGCTTTTCTGTCAATTTTGCCTTCCCATTTTCAATAATTATTAAAGGACGCATCACTCTCCCAACCTCAGTGGATAAAAGTATTTCGCCTAATGCTTTGTTGTGTCTGATGCTTAATTCAATCGGAAGTTCTCCTGCCCTTCTTTTTTTCTTTAAATCAAGAATAAATTTTTTGTAATCCTCAATATTCCCAATAAATCTTCCGTTGTAAAAAATTTCCCTGCCTTCTTTTTTAATCTCTCTTTCCATTCCAAGATTAACCAGCAGTTTCATGAAATCTTCATTTTCAAGTTGGGTTCTTGTAGAAATTTTTGCAAGAAGAGCCAGATTTTTTCTCAAGCCAATTTCAGTTCCTTCAGGAGTTTCAACAGGGCAAAATCTTCCGTAATGAGTTGGATGCAGTGTTCTTGCCAGAAAATTTTCCTGTTCACCAGGCAACATGCTTGAAACCCTTTGCAATTGAGAAAGAATAGCAAGATAATTTGTTTTATCCATATTTTGTGTAACCCCACTTCTTTCGCCAATCCAATTTCCAGTAGCAATCGCACTTTTAATTCTATGGGTAAATAAAGTAGACTTGGCAATTGTCTTTATAGAATAAAACTTTTTTCTTTTCTGAATTTTCTGCAGAGAATGCTGAATGTCCCTGACTAAAATATTTAAATTAACCCTGAATAAATCACTTAACAAATCCCCACTCATCCTGACTCTTTTATTTGCATAATGATCTTTATCAGTGAGGTTAGAAGGATTTTCTTTTGCAATAAAAAATTGTTTTATAAACTTGCATAAAGTAATTGCTTTTTCAATTCTGTCTTCTTTTTTCAAGCCAATATGAGGCAGGAAATAAGAATCAAGTCTTTGTTTTATTCTGTCCAAAATTTCTTTTTCTGTTCCCTGTAATGCTGTTTGTTCTGCAATTTTCATCATAGCATCTTTCTCTGTTTGAACATCTGTAAATTCATATAAATTAACAATCAGAGAATCATTTTCCTTTCCAATATACTTTGCAATATCACTTTCTTTTGTCAAACCCAATGCTTTTAGAATAATAATTATTGGAAGGTTTTTAAATCTTGAAAAACTAACCTGAACAATCCCTTCATTAGTGTCTGTTATTGAGACAGGAATTCTGTAACTCCCCCTTTTAGAAAACAACCTTAACATAAGCCCCCGAGTTTTTGTCTTTTCAATAAACGGCTGATTCTCTGCCAAATCTTCAGCCATAACAATTACTCTTTCATTTCCATTAATAATAAAATATCCGCCAGGATCCAGAGGGTCAATGTAATTTTCAATCAATTCTTCTTTTGACATCTCAGATAAATTACAAATCTCGCTTTTTACAATAATTGGAATCATTCCAATTTCAACATCATGACTTTCTAATTGCCCCTCTTGTTTTATTGTAATTTCAAGATTTACAGGAGCAGAATAAGTTAATCCTCTGATTCGTGCTTCAGCAGGATTTATTATGCTTGAGCTTCCATCAGCCTCTGTTATGTTTGGTTTTCCTACCCTTATTTTGCCAAGCTGTATTTCTGTTTCATCATCAGGAATTGTTCTGTTTAATTCATTAACAATCTCCTGCATTCTGTGATTAATAAAATTATTAAAAGAAGTAATATTTGATTCAACCAAACTATGCTCGTTCAAGTATCTTTTAATAAGAACATGTTTATCATTCTTTTGTTTTTTGTTTTCATTAATTTCTAATTTTTGTTCTTCCATTTTTACACAACCACCACCCTGTAATACACAACACTGGTTTTTTCTCCTTCATCATTATTTTTTATTCTTTCTATTTTAATAACATCAGAAATTTCACATCCTTCAGGCAATGCAGGGTCTGTAATTTTAATTTTTGGCAGTTGCGTAAGCGAAATATTTAGCTCAGAAATTAATTTATCAACCTCTTCTTTCTTTAATTTTGTGTGTTTGGGCTGTAATTCATGCATTTTAGGGATTAAGGATTTTGGATAATTTTATCTCATCAAATAAAAAATGAGATAATTACCTTTAACAACTTTATAATGGTTATAAATAAATCAGAAAAGGGGTTTATAAAACTTTCGGGAAATTTTCTCTGCTGCATTAATTTGGCTTTTATCCCCTTATTTTTAATATTTCTGAAAAGGAGGGTTTTTCTAAAAAGAATTTAAAAGCTTGGATAAAATAAGATATGCTATGTTTTGTTTATAAAATAAAAACATTAAACAAAAGATATATTGCTTCGCAATATTGATATGGCGTGGGCCCTGACAAGTCATGTCTTCAAATAATTCTCAGAAAATTTAAATGCTATTAAAATGCAGAAGAAATCCATATCATTTATGATATGGCATCAATAATGTGCAAAACTTTGAGATATGCAGATGAGAAGCTTAAGCTCTGTTTTGTTAGCTAAAAATTGTAAACAGATATTAAAAAAGAAACTCCACACTTTAGTGTGAAGAGGATGTCATAAATAGCATAAATGCCCCCAGAGAGATTTGAACTCCCGACACCTTGCTTAAAAGGCAAGTGCTCTAACCGGGCTGAGCTATAGGGGCATAATTAAATTAAGAATAATTCATTTAAAAAGGTTTTTAAGAATTAAATTTTCATTTTAGCTTTATTAAGCATATATTGTTTTGTTTGCTTATGCAAATCATCGTTATATTCTCTTTGTTTTAAGATTTGACTGCAATATTTTCCTTCTGTGCAAAATCCAACACTGCATTTAGATTTTAAAAAATAATCTAATTCAGGAACTGCATTGGAAATTACTTCTCTTTTTTTCCAAGAGCCTGCTTTTCTTTCTGGTTCACAAGTGTTACATAATCTCAGAGGAAATTCTAAATCAATTAAATTAATCAAATCATAATTTTCCAAAGTTCTTAATTTTATATTTTTTGGGGTAATATAAAGAGTATCTCTTGGTTCAAAATTATTTTCAATCATTTTCCCATAGAACCTTAATTGTTTTGCAGTATGATAAATATAAGGTATTATTATTTCTGGTTTTTTCTTTAATCTATCATCGATAATTATATTTTTTTTAATCTCTGGTAAAATTTTTTCTAATTTTTCAAAATTACTTTCAGAATTTGCAGATTTAATAATTGGCCAAAGTTTGTTAATATTATTATAAGCTCTATTAACTCCAGAATAAACAGATTCAACATTTTGCCTTAATGTCGAATGTCTTTTTTGTTCAGACCAAACTCTCCATGATAAAGTATCTGCAATCTTAACTTTTAGAGATTCATTGTATTCATTTGAAAATTCCCTTAATGCATAAACATATTCTTTTGATTTTTGATGAAGTTCTTTTGAATCTGTTATTTTCATAAGAGTTTTATTTATTTCCTTTAGATTTTGCAAACCTTTCATAAAACCAGATGTAAAATCTTTATAAACATCAATAACTTTTGGATTTAAATTCATATTATTTTCTTTTCCTTTTTCTAAAGCATAATTTGGTTTAGAAGGGTCTTTGAAAACAGTATAATGTAAATAAGTATCTCTTGGAACTTCTATTCTTTGATTAAACATAATATTTTGTCTTATCTCTTTAGTAATCTCAGGAAATTTCTCAACCAAAGAATATAATTCTTTTGGAATAAATCTCCCATTTGGATTTAATTTATCTGTATTTACTTCTGCATTTATTGTAGTTAAAGTATCTAAAGGCAGGACAATAAATAAATCCGCAGGATTATTATATGGAATAACTTTATTAAAAGTTTCAACACCCCCTGATTTTCCGAATTTTTCTTTAAATTCTTTTGATAAATTGAAAACTTCTTCTGAAATTTGCATATATTCTTTTAATAATTCAGGGTGATTTTTTAATGATTCTGGAATTGTAATATCCCCTGTTCCTGTTTCTCTTCTTCTTGAACTTGTAACCAAAGAACGAGAAGCACATAATCCTGTTAATCCTGAATCTATCATTTTTGTTCCGTGAATTCCTAATACAACTCCTGATAATCCTCCTAAAGAATGTCCTCTTCCAATTCCTGTTGCAGTTTTTCTAAATAAAATATCTTTGAAATCTTTATTTTCAGGATTTTCAATATCTTCTAAAATCTCTTGTTCTAATTTTGAAAAATCCCTTCCTCCAGAAACTAATGGCTGAGCATAAGATATTAAATCATCTCCTCCTAAAAAATTTTTCTCATATTTTTCTTTAAAAAAATTTTTTAATTTTTCATTCTGAATATTAACTCTTGGCCAAAATCCTAAAATAGTAGTTTTCAAATCATTATCTGTAATGTAACTTTTATCTTTGTATTTTATTCGCATCTTTTTATTTTTCAGACAACAAATTTTAGTTTATATGCATTATTATTTTTAGAAATATATATCAGAAATAATTTTTTATTTTCTCTTCAATAATTTCAGAAGTTTGACTGCCAATTATCCTTTTAACCTCTTCACCATTTTTAAAGATAATTAAGCATGGGATACTTGAGATATTATATTTCCCAGCTAAATTCTTATTATCATCAACATTAATTCTTGTAAATTTAACCTCTTTCATTTTCTCAGCAAGCTCTTCAATTATCGGGGCAATCATCAAGCAGGGCATGCACCACTCTGCAAAAAAATCAACTACAACTAACTTATGAGAATTATTAATCAAATCAGAAAATTCCTTCTCTGTAATCTCTGTTTCTGAATCATTATTATACATCTTTCAAACACACCGCTTATTTTTACTAAAATCATTGAAAAACATAAAAAGAATTAGTTAATAAAGGTTTTTATTTTCCACAGCCCTTATAATCCACAAAACCGCATTTGCATCTTTGTTCACAATGCCCAAGTTTAAACATTTGAGCCCCACAATTTATACAAAAATCTCCATCAGGTTTCATTCCTTCAAACAAATCTTTTTCTTCATTTTTATTTTTAATATTATTCTCTATCTTTTTTAAAGGTTCTATTTCAGATTTTTCTTTTTCTTTTTCTGTTCCATCAAGAAATCTTTTTTTAAACCATTGTCCTATATAATCTGGAATAGAATCTGCAGTATGGATTCCATCTTTTTTATTGCCTGTTAAACCTCTTGGCTCAAATTTTTGTCCTCTGTATTTTTCAACTAATTTTTTTAAAGGAACTCCATATTGTAGTGCAAGAGAAATTGTAGTAGCCCAATTATCCATTAAACCGCCAAGAGTGCTACCTTCTTTTGACATATTAATAAAAATTTCCCCTGGTTGTCCATCATCATATAACCCTACAGTAAAATAACCTTCGTGTCCTGCGATATCAAACTTATGCGTGAGAGATTGTCGAGTTTCAGGAAGTTTTTTTCTTACAGGAGTTAATTTTTGTTCTAATGTTTTTTCTTTTTTTGAGGTTGATAAAGGTTGTCTTGGTTTGCTTCCATACCTATATATTGCTATTGCTTTTAAACCCATTTTCCAGGCATCAACATAAGTTTTTTCTATTTCTTCAACTGTTGCTTCTTCTGGCATATTTACTGTTTTTGAAATTGCCCCTGATAAAAACGGCTGAACAGCAGCCATCATTTTTACATGCCCCATAGGACTGATTGTTCTTTTTCCTTTTTTCGGTTTAAATGCACAATCAAAAACAGAAAGATGTTC
Source organism: Candidatus Dojkabacteria bacterium (assembly GCA_017610445.1). Lineage (GTDB taxonomy): Archaea > Nanobdellota > Nanobdellia > Pacearchaeales > GW2011-AR1 > ARS1285. The sequence goes on along the minus strand of JAFCCB010000016.1, from coordinate 2,466 downwards.
TGGTTTTAATTCACTTCCCTCTATAGTTTCGTTTTCATCAATATATTTTAATATTGATTTTTTTTGTTTTTCATCATATCCTAATTTTTCCAAAGCAAAAGGCACAGAATTATTTATTATTTTTAAAATCCCCCCTCCTGCTAATAATTTATATTTTACTAAAGCCCCATCTGGTTCAATTCCAGTTGTGTCACAATCCATCATAAATCCAATTGTTCCAGTTGGAGCAAGAACAGTCGCTTGAGCATTTCTATAACCAAATTTCTTTCCTCTTTCAATAGCATTATCCATAACACTATAAGCTCTGTCTAAAATATTTTCCAATCCATTTAATTTATTTCTATCAATTTTATCTAATTCATCTCTGTGTTTTTCCAACACTTTCATCATAGGTTTTTTATTTTTTTCATATTCTTCAAAAGCACCAATTTTTTCAGCCATTTTAGTTGAAGTTTTATAGACTTTAGCAGTTTGTAATGCAGTTATTGATGCAGCAATAGCTCTTCCTTCATCAGAATCATAAGGAATTCCCATTGACATTAACATACCACCAAGATTTGCATGGCCCTGTCCTAAAGGACGAAATCTATGAGAATTTTCTGCTATTTCTTTTCTTGGAAAACTTGAATTATCAATTAATATGTCTTGGGCTATAGTAAATAATTCTATTGCTTTTTCAAAATCAGAAGTGTTAAATTGCCCGTTTTCATCAACAAATCCTCTTAAATTATGAGACGCAAGATTGCAAGAGCTATTATCAATAAACATATATTCAGAACAAGGATTACTTGCATTTATCCTTGCAGAATTTGGACAAGTATGCCATTTATTTATTGTAGTATCAAATTGCATTCCAGGGTCTCCACATTCCCAAGTTCCTTTTGCAATTAATCTCAATAATTCTCTTGCTTTGTATTTTGGCATTTGCTTTGCTAGTTCTTTATTATGAACAGGGATTGTCTGCCAATCCTTATTATTTTCAACAGCTTTCATAAACTCATCGCTTATTCTAATAGAAAAATTCGCATTCTGATATTGCGCATTTTCTGTAGCAAAGTCAGGATTATAACCAATATCTATAAGATTCTTAATTACTTTCTCTTGAATGCTCTTTGCTTCTATAAACTCTTTAATATCTGGATGATTATCTTTTAAAGAATTCATTTTAGCAGCCCTCCTTGTTTTCCCTCCTGATTTAACAATTCTAGCTATATCATCATAAAATAATTCATATGCAAGAGGTCCAGAAGGTTTTCCTCCGCCTGATAATTTTTCTCTTGAACTTCTTAAAGTTGACAAGTCAGTTCCAGTTCCAGAACCATAACTAAATAACATTCCTTCATAAACAGACAACATTAAAATTTCTCTCATTGTATCTCCAACAGACTGTATAAAACAAGCAGAAGTCTGAGGGTATTCCTGAAGTTTATTTATGGGGATTCTTCTTATTTTTCCATTAATAAATGCATACTCTTCCCTGTCATCTTTTGTTTTTTTAGAAGGATATCTGTTCGTTCCAACATTAAACCAAACAGGAGAATTAAATGCTGCTCTTTGGTCAAAAATTAATTTTCCTAATTCTTGTTCAAAAATATCTCTGCCATTTTTATCAAAATAACCATCTTTTAATCCCCAATCTGCAATAGTTTCACTTACTCTCCCGCCTAATTGTCTGAAAGAATTTTCTCTTTCTATACTATTTTGATCCCCATAAAAATATTTAGAAGCAATAACTTTTCTGGCTAATGGACTAAAATATTTTGGGAACTCACAATTTTTCTGAACAAACAGAGTTTTCCCATCCCCATCAGCTATTTCAACATCAGATTTATTCCAGGAAATATCTTTATAAACATCTTCTATTCCTTTTGTAAAATATTTTTCAATTTTTAATTGTTTTTTTCCTTCTTCCATTACAACCCCCTCACCTCTTGTTTAAAATCCTTAACATCCTGAAAATCTTTGTAAACAGAAGCAAACCTAATATATGCAACCTTGTCTAATTTTTTTAATTTGTTCATCACCATCTCTCCAATCATATTCCCCTTTACTTCCTTGCCTTTTTTTAATAATTTTTTTTTAATCTCCTCAACAATATTATCAATCTTTTCCATAGATACTGGACGCTTTTGACAAGCTTTAATCAAACCAAGACGAAGTTTTTCATCAAGAAAATGCTCCCGTCTGCCGTCTTTTTTCACAACAATAATATCTTTTTCATTAGGGCGCTCATAAGTTGTAAATCTTTTTTTGCATTTAAGACATTCGCGCCTTCTTCTGGTTTCACTGCCACTATCTCTTTTATCAGTTACTTTTGTCTCTCCTCCGCAAAATTTACATTTCATTCCAAATCTCCTTCATACAATATATTGTATACCTAATTTTTAAAATCTACAACAAATTGTAGATAATCAATTTAACAAAACTAAATACTTTATAAAGATTATTGTAGTTAATTATATACAA
>JAFCCB010000045.1 GCA_017610445.1 Candidatus Dojkabacteria bacterium | reverse complement strand
TGTAAGTGTTAATAAAGTTGGGATAAATTTTGATGATGATATAAATGTTTATGAAAATGTCCCGGTTACAATTGGATTATATATTAAAGATGATGATTTATTAATCACTCAAAATCAAAAAAGTTTTTATGATGAGGATTTTAATATTAATTTAACTGCACAGGGTCCAAATCCTGTTATTGGGGCAGATAATTATAATATAACAATAAATGTTAGTGATGCAAATAATCATTCTTCTGCTTTTTTTAAATTTAATTTAACAATTTTAAATCAGAATTATGATGTTCCTAATATTACTTCTCCTGTTAGTGGATATGAATTTAATTTAAAAGAAAATGTTAGTCCTTCTGATTTAGTGTTTAATGTAAATCATAGTGTTCAAAATCCTTTAGATTATTATTTTTATATTGGTGGAGAGTTAGTGGATGCCATATTAGTAGATACTGTTCTAGGTATTTCTGGCGGGCCAGGAGATAATAGCGATTTTGTGTGGGATTTTGTTCCTAATTTTACAGATGAAACTTATGAGAATAAAACTAATTTGACTTTGCTGGTTGTAAATCCTTGGGTTAATTATTTTAATATAAGTAGAACCTGGAATCTGACTATTGAACACACTAATGCTCCTGTTGAACGCATAGATGATATAGATAATTTGGAATTTGATTATGAAAGTTTAAGGCAGATTAATTTAACATACCATTTTTTTGATATTGACCATGTCACAGAATGTTAGTTTTAATATCACAAGTAATTCAAGTCCAAGTTATATAACTATAAGTAAAGTTTTAGATGACTGGACTTTTAGATTATCTGCATCTAAGAAATCTATTTTTAATGAAACATTGAGGGTAACTGCTTATGATTTGAATATGAGCAATGAGTCAATGGTCTTGACTAATGTTAGCAGTAATTATTTTAATGTTAAAATTCTTAAACCTAATATAGTTCAGGTTCCTGTTCCTCAACCAAGCAGTGGGGGTGGGGGCGCCACAATTCCTGTTTCATTAAAAATAATTTCTCCTGGAAAAATTTCTATTTATAATGATGAGAAAATTATAGTTCCTATACAATTAATTAATACTGGAAAAAAATCCTTTGATGATTTGAGTTTAAATGTTTCTGCATTTAAAGAAGGAAATATTACAAATGAGATTAGAACTTCTTTGGATAAAGATTATTTTAAAACTTTAAAACCAGGGCAAGAGGAAAATTTGACTTTAGAAGTGTTTTTTGATGAAGAGGGTGCAGGAGCTTATGAGATATTAGTAACAGCAAAATCTAAATCTCCTAATTATAAGGATTCTGAGAAAATTTATTTAAATCCTATAAATGATTCTAATGTTGAAGAGGTGATAATTTTTACAGAAGAATTTCTTGCTTCAAATCCTCAATGTATTGAGATTAGTGAGGTTATGAAGGAAGCTAGAAGTTATTTTGATAAAGGGGATTATGTTAATGCAAAAGCAAAAACAGAACAAGCCCTAAATTCTTGCAGAGATGCTATTTCTCAAGTTTCTGTTCCAAAAATAAAAATACCTTATTTTACTGTTAGTTTGTATTTAGTTATAGCAGTGATAACTGCATTAATAATTGGATTGATTTATTATTTTATTAAGAGAAGAAGGTTTCAAAAATCTATTTTAAACAAATCTGTGAAACAGGAAAAGCTTTAATAAACATAAATGTTTTCTTTAAAGAAGGTATTTATGAGGTAAAAAAATTAAGATAAAAAAGAGGCAGAATGGCTAAAGAAAAAGATGAAGAAAAAATATTAGAAAAGAGACTAAAAGCTCTTGAAAATAAGTATCAGAATAATCTTTTTTCAGATTCTAATAGGGATTTGCCTGAAGATTTGCCAGAACAAAAATCTCCTAAAAATATAGAAATGCTAGAGGTTCCTGAAATTAAAGAAGCTCCTAAAATCAGAGAAGCCCCTAAAATTATTAAGTCTAAAATTAAAAATAAAAAAAATATTTCTAAACATTTAATTAAAAAATTAAAAATTCCTTTAATTAAAAAAGCAGATGTTCAGGGAAGCAATGTTAAGAAACCGAGTGCAATTGAAATTAAAAGAGTTGCTGAGAATATAAAAAAGATTAAAAAAGAAATGGGCAAAGTTGTTATGGGGCAGGAAAAAATTATTGACGGTTTGATTATGGGTTTGCTTTGTAATGCTCATGTTTTAGTTGAGGGTGTTCCTGGTATTGCTAAAACTCTTGCAATCAGGGCATTAGGTGCTGCGAGTGGCTGTACTGTTAAACAGATATTATTGGGATTACTAATTATACTCCTAATAAAGGATTTGAAATTATTAAGGGACCTATTTTTGCAAATTTTTTAATTGCAGATGAAATTAACAGGGCTCCGCCTAAATGTGTTTTAGGGAATACCTCAATTATTATGGGAAATGGAGAGATTCAAAATATAAGGGATATTGTAAAGAAGTATAATGGAAAAGAAACTTTGAAGCAGAATAATGAATATTGGATTGTTCCAAAGAAAAAATTAAAGCTTCTTGCTTTTGATTTAGAAGATTATAAAATTAAACCAGAAGAAGTAAAATATCTTTATAAACAAAAAACTTCTGAACATTATTATGAGGTAGAATTAAAAAGTGGAAGAAAAATTAGGACTTCTAAAATTCACCCCTTTTTCACCCTGAAAAATGGGAAAGTAGAAACAATTGTTGTGAGTGATTTAAAAGAAGGGGATTGTGTTCTCGTCCCAAAGAGGCTTCCTATTTTTGGGGATAATAAATTAATTTATAATAAAAGTTATTTGGAAAACTCAAACAAAATTTTTAGGGAGATTAATAGAAGAAAGAGATTTTATGAGAGGATTAAGAGATGTATGAGTGGTGGAATGGATTTTGTTGAAATAAGGAAGAAATTGAAAATTGAAAATAAAAAAGATGAAAATTTACTTAGAACATTTATAATATTAAAACCAAAATATTTGGATTATGGTCAAGATTTCTTTTTTAGTGATGCAGAGCAGTTTGGACAAGTTAAGGGGGTGAAGATGCCAAAACAGATGACAAAAGAGTTTGCAAGATTCATGGCAATATTAATAGCTGAAGGAAGTGTTAACAAAAGTTATTTTTATTTATCTATGAAAGATAGAGAAATTCCTGAATTATTTATAAAAGATATTAAATCTCTTTTTGGTTTAAATCCAAAACTTCTTTATGATAAGAATAGGAAACAGTATAGGGTAGCCTTTCGCTCTGATGCTCTTGTTGATTTACTAAAAGCTATTGGATATAATTCTCATTTAAAGGCAAAAAATAAACAAATTCCTGAATTTATATTAAAATCTAAAGATGAAGTTGTTAGAGAATTTTTAAGAGTTTATTATGATTGTGATGGATGTATTTCAAGAGATTGTGTTAAAGTAACTACAAAAAGTGAGAAAATTGCAAATTCAATTTCTTATCTTTTGCTTAGATTAGGATTTGTAGCTAAGATAAATAATGAGTTGTCTAAAACAAGTATTGGAGATTATTCATATGAGAGAAAATTTTACAATTTGAGACTTTATGGGGGGGAACTTAATGATTTTTATAAAAAAATAAATTTTTTTACAGAAAAAAACAGAAAAAAACTTAGGGGTTTAATAAAAACAATTAATAGAAAACAGATTGATTTAATTCCTGGAATACATAATATGATTAGAGATTTAAGAAAAAATAACAAAATAAGCCATAAGCAGTTTTATGAGTTAACTGGAATGCATGCACATAATCTAGAAAATCCTAAAAATGCTTTAATGCATAGTAGATATAGATTGAGAAAAATCTCTAAAAATATAAGTTCTCCACAAATTTCTAAAATAGTAGATGGAGACTTTTATTGTGATTTTGTTAAAAATAATAAAAAAGTAAAACCAAAAAAAGATTACTGGCTTTATGATTTTTCAATGAAAAAGAGGCATTCTTTTGTTGCTGGTTTTGGAGGCATGATTTCTCATAATACTCAGTCTGCATTAATTGAAGGTATGCAGGAAACTCAGTCTGCATTAATTGAAGGTATGCAGGAAAAGCAGGTTACAATTGGAAGAAAGAAATTTCATTTACCCAATCCTTTTTTTGTCATGGCAACTGAAAATCCAATTGAAAATGCAGGGGTTTATCCTCTGCCAGAAGCACAAATTGACAGATTTTTATTTAAAATAATTATGGGATATCCTAAAAGAGATGTTGAAAAAGAGGTTATGGAAACAAATATTTCTCTTAGAAGGTTTGAATCATTTGGATTAAAAGCAGTTGTTACCCCAAAAGAAATTGTTGAAATGCAGCAGATTGTTAAAAAAGTTTATCTGGATGATAGTATTAAAAATTATATTCTTGAAATAGTCAGAAAGACAAGAACAAAAGATTTTAGTAAAGCAGAATTTATTTCATATGGTTCTTCTCCACGAGCAAGCATTGGTATTTTTATTGCAAGCAAAGCAAGGGCCCTGATACAGGGAAGGAATTATGTTCTGCCTGAGGATGTTAAACAGGTTGTTTATGATGTTATGAGGCACAGATTAATTTTATCTTATAAAGCAACTATACAAAAAATTACACCAGATTCTATTATAAAAGAAATTTTAGACTCAATTAGGGTTGAGTGAATTAGTTTAAATTCGAAGGGGCATTAATATATCAAAAAAGTCTTATCAGAAACTGTTTAAATCAAAATAGTTATATATTAAAAATAGAGGCTTTAGATTTATTAGTAGTGTAAATTTTCTATCTATTCTTCTCTAATCACATTAAGATAGGAAAATCCAATTATATAAAAAAAGTAGATTATTTTATTATGTAAGATTAACTTTAAATAATTAGATTTCTTTAAAAAGAAAAGAGGTAAAAATAAAAAATGGTTGAAAGAAAATTAAATCTTGATATTCCTGGAAAAGTTTCTGAATTGGAAACCTTGCTGAAAAGAGTTCTTCCTAAAAATATTATGTATAGAGTTTTATTGGGAAAAGGTTTGGAATTTGATGGTTATAGGGATTATACGCCAGATAATGATGCAAGCAATATTGACTGGAAAGCAAGTATTAGAGGCAAGAAGCTGTTAATTAGAAAATATATTGAAGAAAGAGATTTGAAATTTATGTTTTTAATTGATGTTAGTGATAATATGGTTTTTGGTTCTCAAGAAAAATTGAAATGTGAGTGTTGTGCTGAATTTTGTGCTGCTCTCTCTCATTTGATTTTAGGTTCTGGGGATAGGTTTGGATATGCATTATATAATGATAAGATAACTAGTTTTGGAGTTCCATCATTAGGCACAAAACAGTTTGATATTTTTTCAAATTTTCTTTCAAATCCTCTGACTTATGGCGGGGATTCTAATTTGAATAATGTTTTAAATATTTTAATTCAAACAATAGATAAGTCTACTTCTATGGTTTTTCTTGTTTCAGATTTTATTAATATAGATGAAACTTATAAAAGAAATCTTGAATTGCTTTCAAGTCAGTTTGAAACTGTTGCAATTATTGTAAGAGACCCATTAGATAATACTCTGCCTGATATTAATAAAGAGATTGTTATTCAGGATTCTAAAACAGGACAGAGATTATTGATTAATCCTAGTGTGGCTAAATCTGCTTATGAAGCAAATGCCAAGAGACAGCTGGATTCTGTGAAAAAAATGTTTCAGGACTTAAATATAGATTTTTTAGAAATTTCAACCAGCAGTTCTTTTACGCTGGATTTAGTTAATTTTTTGAAAACAAGAATTATAGGAGGAAGAGTTGTAAGAATAAAAAATGTACATTAGTTTTACCCATCCAATTTATTTATTGTTCTTATTTGTAATTCCAATTTTAATATTTTTTCATTTTTTTGGTTTGAAGAATATCAGAGGCAAGAGTTTGAAGTTTGCTAATTTTAATGCAATTGCAAGAGTTAAAGGAATAGATCTTTATTCTAAGAATATTTATTTATTAATTTTTAATATTTTATTTGTTATTTTGCTTGTATTTGCCTTGGCTGGTTTAACTTTGTACAAAGAAGTTGAAGCGAGCTCATTTTCATTTGTGATTGCAGTTGATAACTCAGGAAGTATGTCTGCTGATGATGTTAGTCCTGACAGGATAAGTTTTGCAAAACAGACTGCCAAGGATTTTGTTAATTCTCTTCCTTATGAATCAAATATTGCTGTTGTCTCGTTTTCTGGAGAGAGCCAGATTGAGCAGGGATTAACAAAGAATAAACAAGAGGTGAATTATGCAATAGATAATATTGAATTAAGTGAGATTGGAGGAACAGACATTTATGAAGTTATTTCAAATTCAGCAGATATTTTAAATAATGAAAAAGCTAAAGCAATTATTTTATTTAGTGACGGGCAGATTAATATTGGAAGTGTTAATGAAGCTATTAATGCTGCAAATTTCAATGAAATTTTAGTTCATACTTTTGGAATTGGAACAGCAGAGGGAGGAGAAGCAAATTATGGTTTGTCTAAATTAGATGAAGATAGTTTGAAAAGTCTGGCTTATAATACTGACGGGAAGTATTTTAATATTAATAATAATAGAAATATTAAAGACCCCTTTAATGAAATTGTAAAACCTACAAGAAGATTAGGCAGTATTAATTTAACTTTTTATTTGATTATTGCTGTGATTATTTTATTCATTATAAAACAATTTTTATTAAGTATAAACAAGATAATTTGGTAGCAAACAATTTTATTTTTATAATCTGCAAATTTGAGAGTTATGTTATAAATAATTTAAGTTTATAGCGACTTGCCTTAATATTTTCAATAAAAGGAGGATTAATAATTTTTTAATATTTCAGAAAACATATTAATTAATTGTTTGATATCTGAAGAGTTTTTTTGCTCACCTTTATAATTTATATCTGACATTAACCTAGATAATTTTGCATATTCTGGTTTTTTTTGATTTTTAAAGTGAGCTTCTAATTCTAAATAAGTAAGGCTGTAATTTAAATTTAAATATTCTTTAAAAAAAGCTCGGACATATTTGTTTAATATTTTAAAATCTGTTTTGGGATTTGTTGGATTGTTTTTAAGGATTTCAATGGCTTTTTTATATCTGTGAAATCTGATTTTTTCTGAAATTAATTTTCCTGCAATTTTTCTGTTTTTAGTATATAAATACCACATTACTACAATTAAAATTATTACAACTAATGTAATTGGAATTAATATACTCAAGGGGATTAAGAGCACCATTTTTATTCTATAAGATTTAATTATAATTAATATAAAAAGGTTATGATTAATTATTTAAAAACAAATTAATAATTTTATGGAAATTTATGGAAATCTTTATAAAATCAAAAACCTTAGAGTAATTATGAAAAAAGAGGTTGTGAGAAAAAGAGGGAAAAAGGAAAAAGTAGTTTATGTTTTGGCAGTAGTTATGTTGGTGGGTGTTGCAATTGTTCTTATGAATTCTAATTTTGGAAAATTTTATAACAAATCTTTTAGAGGAAATTTAAAAGGGGAATTAGCAAGTTTAAGTGGTTCACTTAATGAGGGTTTAGTTGCTTATTATAAGTTTGATGGGAATGCAAATGATGAATTAGGAGAACATGATGGAATAATTTATGGGGCAAGAGAAACAACAGGAATTGAAGAAACTGCTTTGCATTTTGATGGTAGTAATGATTATGTTAGTATTGGGGATGAATTTGATAATGATATTAAAGATGCATTTACAATTGGTGTGTGGATTAAATTAGATTCAGGGGCTTTACAAAAAGATAATAATTATATTTTTCATAAATATGATAGTCGACCAGGAATTACTGTACTTTCTTCAGGACAAGTTGCCTTTACTCAGTATTATAAGGCTGGAAATAGTTTTAGAAGTTTGATAACACTTCAAGAAGAACAATGGTATCATATAACGTACACTTTTGATGGTTCTACTTTCAAAGGATATATTAATGGAAGTTTAGAAGGTTCAATGTCAAAGAACCAATATTCTCCTGGAGGAACAATTAGAATTGGGAGAGATGAAAAAAGTTCTTCTTATAATAGGCATTTTAAAGGGGCGATTGATGAACTTGTGATTTATAATAGAGCATTGTCTGAGCAAGAGATAATA
>JAFCCB010000072.1 GCA_017610445.1 Candidatus Dojkabacteria bacterium | reverse complement strand
TTATTTTACTTTAAAGAATACTTTAGAGGGACTGAAAGAAGTTTTTGATAAAGGATACGAGGGGGTTTTTCATGTAGAAGAAGATGTGTTAATTTCTAAATTGGCTTTTAATTGGCTGAATGAAGTTGTGGATTTAAAAAAAGATAAATTGGTTTATGGATTAAGAGGAAGTAGCAAAGAAGGAAAATTATTCTTTTTCTATTTTTCTGGAGCTACTTTTTGGAATAAGAATTTATTTCAAAATCTATACAAATTTTACAAAGATAAAAAATACTGTGGAAAAGAGGTTGGGAGAAAATGGGGAGGGATGAAAATTAAAATATTAGATGAAAATGAAAAATCTCACGATAAAATCGTTCGAGTTTGGATGCAAGAGTATAATATAAAAACGAAAGTACCTGGTAATGTTTTAGCTTTACACTTTGGGGTTACTGGAACACATTGGAACGAAAATAGTATAGCTAAAGAAATGTTTTCAGGAGTAAAGGATGAATGGATTTCAAACGTATTAGAAGCTTATTCGAAGTATCCAGTTCAATTTGAAAGTGCTCACTCAAAAGAGGGTTTTAAATATGATTAGTTTTGTTACTACAATAGCACCGATGACAAAGAAACAAATTAAAATAATCCAAAATAATTGTTTTGATTGTTTTGATTCTTGTCCTATTAAACACGAAGTAATTATAGTTGGAGAATCTTTTGGAGCTGATAAAGTGTGCAAAGATAGAAACTATAAATTTGTTAAAGATGGAACGATTAATATTGAAGGTAGGCCATTTTTAAAATTTTATAAATGGTTAGAAGCTTTTAAATACGCTAAAGGAGATATTAAGATTTGGATTAATGCGGATGTTTTATTTAGTTATAAGGAGTTGGTGTTATTAATAGATAAAGTAAAAGAGATGAAGAATTATTTTTTATTGGGTCAAAGATATGATGTTGTAGTAGAGGAGAGGATTAATTTTAATATTGATAATCAACATGAGGTTATACAAGCTCTTATAAAAAGAGGGGTTAAACATGCTCCAACTGGAAAAGATTATTTTATATTTGATTTTGATATTACTAATGATATTGGAGATATTTTTAAAGTAATTAGTCAAGAGCATAGGAGAGATTATAAAAGTAAAATAGGAATAGCGGGATGGCAAGAACAATCGAAATATGTTTTAAAAATGGTTAAGAAGTTTAATTCAAGTAATCTTACTTCTAGCTATCCGAAATTGATATAATGAAAGGGGATAAAATGAAAGTAGTTGTTTTGGGGAGTAAAGGATTAATAGGAAAAGCACTTTGTAAAAAACTTATTTCTCTAAATATACCTTTTGATGAATTTGATATTTTGAATAATGAATCTCAAGATTTGAGAAAAGGGGGTGTTTTTGATAAATATTATGATTATTGTTTCTTTTTAGCCTGTGATGTTGGGGGGATTAAATATCTTGAGAAGAAAAAAAATCAAATTCAAATGTTGAAAAACAATTTAAGGATTTATATTAATGTTTTTGAAAAATTAGAAAAAAATAAAATTCCTTTTTTATTCGCAAGTTCTCAATTACAACAACAACAATCGGGCTATGGAAGTATTAAAAGATTAGGAGAGCAATATACAAAATTGTTGGGAGGACAAATAGTAAGATTTTGGAACGTTTATGGATATGAACCGATTGGAGAAAAAAGTCATGTAATTTCAGACTTTATTTACCAAGCATTAACTAAAAATAAAATAGTATGTAGAAGCAATGGTTTAGAAAAAAGACAATTTCTTTATGACCGAGATTGTGCAAATGGATTAATTGCTATAATGAATAATACTAATTTGAAGTTGGTAGATTTGACTGTAAATAAATGGATTTCAATCAAAGAAGTAATTTCGTTAATTACAAAACAGCTTAATGCAAAAGTAGTTTTTGGAAATAAAGATTATCAAGAATATAAATATATAAATCCCAGCCATAACGAAATTAATAGAATATGGGTTTCTCATTATTCTTTGGAAGATGGTATAAAAGAAATGATTGGTTTATATAAGGAAGAGATTAAAAATGGATAATTATATTAAAGATTTTATACAGAAAGCAATTTTTTGGAATAGAAAATCAAGTAAAGATACTGATTGTCATCTCATAA
>JAFCCB010000015.1 GCA_017610445.1 Candidatus Dojkabacteria bacterium | reverse complement strand
AGAGATTTATGATTATCATGAGAGGATAACTAATCTGCAGTATTTGCCTACAAAAGAAGAGATTGGTTTTATTGCAAAAAATCTTTCAATACAAATTGCTGGAGAGCCGACAGAGAGTAGAGAGGTTAGTAATTTTAAAAATTTAGAAAGAGTTGAGACGGATTTTATTAGAGGGGGTTTTGCTTTGACTCTTGGAGAGGGGCTTGCTCAAAAAGCTGCTAAAGGGCTTAGAATTTTAAAAAGGCTGCAGAAAAATGGATTTAAGATTAAGGATTGGGAATGGCTTGAAGATTATGTTGAGTTACATAAAAAAAGGCAGGAAGGAAAAACAGATGAGAGTCCTACTTACATTAAGGATTTGGTTGCAGGCAGGCCGGTTTTTGGGCATCCTGGAAAAGGATTTAGATTTAGATATGGAAGAAGCAGGACCACTGGTTTTTCAGGGGTAAGTGTTCATCCTGCTACAATGGCAATTACAGATAATTTTATTGCAACAGGCACTCAATTAAAAGTTGAAAAACCAACTAAAGGGTGTATTGTAACAGTTTGTGATTCTGTTGATGGGCCGATTGTTAAACTAAAAAATGGGAATGTGAAAAAATTAAATAGTTATGATGAAGCAAAGGAATTGTATAAAGAGGTTGATGAGGTGATTTATTTGGGTGATATTTTACTTCCACTTGGAGATGTGATAAACAGGAATGTTGTTTTAATTAAACCAGGTTATGTTGAAGAGTGGTGGAATTTGGAGCTTGAAAAAGCAGGAGGTAAGGTTAGTGATTATTATAATGTAAGTTTAGATAAAGCTGTGAATTTTTCTTTAAAGTTTGGGATTCCCCTGCATCCAAATTTTATTTTTTATTGGAGCCAATTAGAGTGGGAGGGGTTTTTAGGGTTTATTGATTGGTTTCAGCATGCAAGAATCAATGAAGGAAGACTGTTGTTTCCGTATAATAAAACTGAGAAAGAGAGATTCAGGGTTGGAAAAAGAGCTTTGGAATTGTTAGGGGTTGAACATGAAATTAGTGTTGAAAATGTTATTTTAAATAAAAAAGATACAGGGGCTTTGCTGGTAAATTTAGGGTTTGATAAAGATTTTTTTAAAGAGTTGTATTTTAATAAGAAATTTGCAGAAGAAGGAGATGTTCTTGAGACAATTAATCAAATGAGCAAGTTTAAAATTAAAGATAAGGCAGGGGATTTTATTGGGGCTAGGATGGGCAGGCCTGAAAAGGCAAAGCTTAGAAAGTTGAAAGGAAGTCCAAATGTTTTGTTTCCTATTGGGCAGGAAGGCGGGAGATTAAGAAGTGTTAATGCTGCTGTGAAGATTGGGGTGGTTAGGTCTAGTTTTCCTTTTTATTATTGTGAAAAATGCAAGAGAGAAAGTATTTATAGGATTTGTGAAAATTGTGGTGGGAAAACTGTAAAGAAATTTTTTTGCCCAAGATGCAAGAGAGAAATTGAAGGAGAGAAATGCAAAGTTCATGAAATTGGCAATAATTTCAAGGAGATGAAATTAGATATAGGATATTATTTTAAAAAAGCAATTGAGAATTTGAAGATGAGCAAGTATGAAGTGCCGATTTTAATTAAAGGGGTTAGAGGGACAAGTTCTGCAAATCATAATATGGAAAATTTGGCAAAGGGTATTTTAAGAGCAAAGTATCATCTTTGCGTGAATAAAGATGGAAGTGTCAGGTATGATATGACTGAATTGCCTTTAACTCATTTTAAACCAAAAGAAATTGAAGTTGGTGTTGAGAAATTAAAAGAGCTTGGTTATTCTAAAGATTATTTAGGAAAAGATTTGGCTGATGAAAATCAGATTTTAGAATTAAAGCCCCATGATATTATTCTTCCGTGCAATAATTTGGCTGGTGATGAAAAAGCAGATGATGTTTTTATTAATATTGCTAATTTTATTGACGAGCTTTTGGTCAGGTTTTACGGGTTGCCTGCTTTTTATAATGTTAAAACAAGGGGAGATTTAATTGGCAAATTAGGGGTTTGTATGGCACCTCATAATTGTGCAGGGGTTATTTCTAGGATAATTGGTTTTTCAAAAGTTCAGGGTTTGCTGGCGAGCCCTTATATGCATGCAGCTATGCGCCGTGACTGTTTTGATTATAATACTTATATCCCAATAAAACATTAGTTGAAGAATTAAATCCTAAAAAAATTGTGGATAATTTTGGAACTAAAGAAAAAATTGTAAGAGGATTCAATACTATTGGGTTTGATAAAAAATTAAAAGAAGTAGAGATTAATAATTTTACAAAACACACTAAACAGCCTATGCTTGAAATTAAAACAGCATTAGGTAAAAAAATCAAAATAACTGAAAACCATAAATTTTTTGTGGATGGAAAAAAGAAAAGAGCTTCTGATCTGAAAGTTGGAGATAAACTTCCAATCTCTAAAAAAATTGAGATTAATTCTAAGGATTTGGAAAAGATTAATTTGTTAGAAGAATTAAAAGATGAGAATTTGATGATTAGAGGGGTTAAGGAGATTTTAAAAAATTTAAAGATAGGAGAAAGAAATAAAATTTTAAATAAATTAAATATCTTTAAAAAACAATTTCAGAATTTTGATATTCGAGATAGTTATCCAATTAAATTTATATTAGCATTAAATAAAGATTTGAAAGAAAAAATCTATTTGATTGGAAAAATTGCTACAAAAAGAGATAATGTTGAAATTCCAATTATGATTCAATTAACTAATGAACTTTTAGAAGTTATTGGATTATATATTGCAGAAGGTTATTCAAGAAGTATTAATGGGAAAAAAGGGTTAAATCAAGTTTATATTTCTTCTGATAATACTGAGATTAAAGAATTTATCAGGAAAACAATAAAAAATTCTTTTGGATTAGTTCCTTCTGAGAGAAAAAATGATAGAGTTACTTTTTCTTCAAGGGTTTTATATTTATTTTTTACAAAGATTTTGGAAGCAGGGAGCACGGCAAAAAATAAAAGAATTCCTTATTTATTTTTAGATTTGAGGTTGGATAAACTAGCGTGTGTTTTAAGGGGTTATTTTGAAGGAGATGGTTCTGCTGAAAAAGAAAGAAAAAAAGTTTGTTGCGATAGTGTAAGTGAGGGGTTATTAAGTGATTTAGAATTTTGCTTAAATAGGTTTGGCATTTTTACTAAAAGATATGAATATGAAAAAGAACCTGGGCCTAAAGTGAAGGCGTTTTATATTAAAAAGAAAAGATTAATTCCTAAATTTAAGATTACTAAATTAATAATTGGTTCTGATTTTATTAATAATTTTATGAGGATTGGATTTTTATCAAAAAGAAAAAAAGATATTTTAATTAATTATAAAAATAAGGGGTATTATGGGATGAGGATTATTCAAGATAAAGATTTTGTTTATGACCCTATCACTTCTATTAATAAATGTGGGGAAGAAGAAAGCTATTGTTTAAATGTAAATACCAAAAACCATCTTGTTGTGGCAAATAATATTGTAAATTTTAATTGCGACGGCGATGAAGCAGCGTTAATGCTGTTGGTAGATGTTTTAATTAATTTTTCAAAAAATTTTCTTCCTGCTCACAGGGGTGGGACTCAGGATGCTCCTTTAGTTTTAAATGGCAGGATTCGCGCTAAAGAAGTTGATGATCAGATTTTAGATTTTGAGTTAGTAAATAATTATCCTTTAGAATTGTATGAGAAAGCTGAAAAAAAATTGCATTCTAATGAAGTTGAAATTGAAATGGTTAAACAGAGAATTGCTGACGGGAAAGACCCTTATGTTAATACTGGTTTTACACATGCAACTGATAATTTTAATCAAGGAGCAACGTGTAGTAGTTATAAAATTCTGCCGAGTATGCAGGAAAAAGTTCAGAAACAGATGGAGTTATGCGGGAAATTAAGGAGTGTTAATCAAGGAGATGTTGCAAGACTGATTATTGACAGGCATTTTATCAGAGATTTAAAAGGAAATTTAAGGAAATTCAGCCAACAATCGTTTAGATGTGGAAAATGCAATGCAATTTACAGGAGGCCCCCATTAAACGGGAAATGCGAAAGATGCGGGAATCCTAAACTTATTTTTACAATTTCTTATGGAAGCATTGTAAAATATTTAGAACCTGCTTTGAATTTAGCAAAAAATTATGATGTTCCTGAATATATTAAACAGGATTTGGAATTAACAAAAAAATATATTGAAAGTATTTTTGGAAGAGATACTGAAAAACAAGAAGCATTGAATGTTTGGTTTGATAAGAAAGCTGATTAAAATATATTTTAGATTATGGTTTAATTTAAAAACTCTTGAGAATTTTTTTATTTATGTTAGAAGTAAAGGAAGAGTGTGGTGTGATTGGAATTTATTTAAAAAAAAAGATCAGTTGATAAAACAATTGTCCCAAAAGCACTTTATGAAGGTTCTTCTCAATTACAACATAGAGGGCAATTAAGTGCAGGGATTTGTGTTTTAGACACAACAAGTGGAATTTACAGAAAAAGATTAAGAGTTTTGAAAAAAATTGGATTAGTGGATAATTTATTTGAAATAGAAAATGATTCTAAAAGTGAAGAGATATTCTATGATTATAGAGGTGTTGCAGGGATTGGGCATGTTAGATATTGTACTTCAGGGACAGCAGAGAATATGCAGAGTATTTTAAATGGGGCTCAACCTTTTGAAAGAAGACATGGCAGACTTTGGAAAAGATTTGGATTAGCTTATAATGGTAATTTAACTAATTATCAAAAATTAAGAGATGGATTAAAAAATAAAGAAGATTATCATTTGGATACACAGACAGATACTGAAGTAATGATGCATCTGATTGCTCTTTCTCTTAGAAAATTAGCAGGAGAGGATAAGAATGGGAGAAACATTAAACCAAATCAATTTGATGTTCAAAAGAGTTTAATGGAAAAACTTGATGGTTCTTATAGTATTGTAGAATTATTTGCAGATGGAGATTTAGTTGTTGTTAGGGATCCTTTTGGATTTAAGCCAATGGTTTATGGTGAGAATTCTGATTTTTATGCTGTTGCATCAGAGAGTGTTGCTTTAGAAAAATTAGGGATTAAAAATTTTTATTCTGTTTCTCCAGGAAGTTGTATGGTTTTTAATACTCAAGGAATAAAAGAGAAACAGTTAATTAATAATAAAAGAAAAGCAAGGTGCCAGTTTGAATTTGTTTATTTTTCAAAAGAAGGTTCTGTTTTTGATAACAAATCTATTCATGTTGTAAGAAAAAAATTAGGGGAAAATCTTGCTAAGATAGAACCTTTAAGAGATAGGATAAAGGCTAATTATAAAAATTTTGTTGTTGTTCCTGTTCCTAGAACAGCTATTCCTGCTACAGAATCTTTTGCTAAAAAATTAGGATTAGAATATAGTTCTGCAATATTAAAAACAAATGGTAAAAGGGGATTTATTAATAAAGGAAATGCGAGGAAGAAGATTATGGAAGGTGCTTATTTTGTAATTCTAGAAGAAGTTAAAGGGAAAAAAGTTTTTATTTTAGATGATAGTTCTGTTAGAGGGGAGACAATTAAACAAATTATCAAACCTGTATTAAATGCAGGAGCTTTAGAAGTTCATTATAGGTCTACAGAACCACCAATAAGACATCCTTGTTTTTATGGTATTGATTTCCCAACTAAAAAAGAGTTGATTGCTAATCAGTATAATAAAAAGGATTTTGAACAGGAATTTGCTAAATTAATAAATGCTGATACTGCTGTTTTTCAAACCTTAGATGGATTAGTTGATGCAATTGGTTTTAAAGAAAATGAATTATGTTTGGCTTGTTTAAATGGGAATTATCCTACTAAAGGGGGTAAAAAATTGGCAAAAGAGGCTAAAAAGAAATGGTTAGTTTATAAGGATAAATAATTTTAACAACATTTATAAGGTAAAGGAACTTAATTAAAAAAATGGTGAATAAAATAGTTTTAGAATATTTAAGAGTAAATAAAGGGAATTATAAATTAGAAGATTTGAAAAAAAAGATTCTTGCTTCAGGTTATACTCAAAAAGATATTGATGATGCTCTTGTTCAGTTGAATGTTCAAAGTCAGGGTAATGCTCCTGGTGTTGATACTACAATAAAAAAAATTAATAAAATAAATATTCCTGTTCAAACTAAATCTATAACTTCAGCTACTGAACAAAAACCAAAAAAATCTAAAAAATGGTTGTGGATTATTTTAGGGATTATTCTTTTGGTTTTGATTTTAATTGGTGGTGGTGTTTGGTATTTTTGGGATAAAATAAGCGGGTTGTTTTGAATTATTAATTTAGAGGTTCTAATAATTCAATTTTTTGATAGTTTGTAAAAATTATTTTTTAAAGAGTATAAAAAAGGATTGTTAAAATTAACAGAAGATTCTTCAATTAAACTTGAGACTCCATATAAATAAAAACTTTTTCTTATAATAAATAAAATAATATTGCGGGATTAATAAACAACTTATTAAGGGGATTCTTCTAATTCCTAATAATATTGAGATCATGAAAACAAAAACTTTATAAGTAAGGAAATTCTTACTTTATTATGGAAACTAAAATTGTAAAGGTTACAAATAAGGGACAAATTTCAATTCCTATATCTATCAGAAAATCTGCAAATATTTCTGAAGGAGATGAATTGTTTATTGTTAGAAATGATAACACAATATTAATGGAAAGAATAAATAAATCTGATTTTAAGGATTTATTAAAACATTCTGAAAAAATCGCTAAAAAATTATGGGACAATAAAGAGGATGAAATCTGGAATAGTATTTGAACAGGGGGAAATTGTAATTGTGCCTTTTCCTTTTTCTGATTTAAGAGGAATAAAGCAAAGACCTGTATTAATAATTTCAAAAAATGAATACAATCAAAGTTGTGAAGATGTGATTACCTGCGGGATAACTTCTGATTTAAAAAATTCACAATTTTCAGTTTTAATTGAGGATAATAATCTTACAAAGGGGAATATTCCTGTTAAAAGCAGGATAAGGATTGATAAATTATTTACCTTAGAAAAAAATGTCATTAAAAAGAAAATTGGCAAAATAAATAAAGATACTTTGGAAAAAGTAAGAGAAGAATTTTTTAGTTTGATTTAGTATTTTTAAATCAAATAATACAAAATACTAGGAATCAACAAACAACCCATCAAATGCATACGTCTTATACCTAAAAGAATTGTTGAGATTCCTAATGCTGATGCTGTTATGAAAATTAGTAAGCCCAAAGTTCCTGTGAAATAAATTGTTAGAGAAAATAGGATGATTAAAACTGCTATTGAAAGTTTAGAATAATTAAATGTGTGGATTCTTTTTGCTATTAGTTTTGCAATAAAGATTGCAATAAAAAAGGAGATTATCCCCGCTATTAGGATTGTTCCAATAATAAATAATAAATTGTTTAGGGTTAAGTTATGAAATCCATCCTTTTACTTTAGGCATTTGTTCTTCAATAAATTCAATTATCTCTTTTTTGAATTGTGGATTTAAAGATATTCCTGTATAATCAGGTTTCTTTTTTGTAAGCAACCAACCAACTTTGTTTAATTCTTTTATAATCTGATGAAGATTAGGGAATTTTTTGTAATGTTCTGTTCTATCATATTTTGCCCCCCAATTTCTTTTTGAAAATGCTAGTTTAAACATTAATTGTGCTTTCTCTTTTTCCATTGTAATTTTAGGAAAATACAATATTTAAATGTTTCTTATTTTGAAGGTTTAAAGATATGAAAGAGAAACATTTAAATAGCTTAAATAATTTAAAGTTTCATAAAGGAGATTATATGAAATGGAAAAAGAAAATCAATCTGTATTTTTAGAATATTTTGGAGATACTCCTAAATTGAGATTTTTAAGTTTCTTAATTGGGAATCATTTTTTTGATTTTAATATGACTGATATGGCAAAAGAGGCAAATATTAGCTATAATTCTTTAACAAGTTTCTTTGATGAGTTTTTGGAAAAAGGAATAATTATTAAGACAAGAAGAGTTGGGAAATCTGATATGTATAGATTAAATATGGAGAATCTTATTGCTCAAAATTTTTTAAAATTTGCTTGGTTTTTGACAAAACAGGATTTGGGAGTGGAAGAGTTAGAACAAGAAAGGATAACTGCAGTTCAAGATTCTCTTGTGGGTAAGAAGGGAGCTATAGTATAATTAGTTCTTTATGTTTGTTAAAGCAGATAAAATAATATGGTTGGGACTAATAAAGCACCCATTAAATGCATTCTTCTGATTCCTAAAAGGATTGCTGAGATTCCTAAAACTGCTCCTGTTGTGAAAATCAAAATTCCAATAAGACCTCCAGATGGGTTGAACATATCTGAAAATAAGAATACTAAGATCATTAAGGATATTAAAATAATAATTGATAACTTTGAGTAATGGATTTTATGGATTTTTTGGGCAATGAATTTTGCTATTTGGATTGCAATAAAAAAAGAGATTATTCCTGCTAAGAGGATTGTTCCGATTATGTAGAAGAGATTTGTTAGTGTAATTGTTGGGATAAGTTTTGATATTGCAACTGCTGCTCCTGTTCGTGTTTTTTGAATGCTGTAAAGTGTAATGAAGCTGAGACCCATGACAATTGTATTTATTGCACCTAAAAGAAATAAGAATTCTCTTTGATTTAAATCCCCTATAACTTCACTTCCGATTACTGCTGCCTGAGATGCACCTAAACCTGGGAGAAATGCAGTAAACGGAGCAGCAATTATTGAAGCAAAAGTTGATTTTATTAATGAGCTTTTTTTTAATTTTATGTTTTTTAATTTTTTTATTCTTTGTTTTGGGATTTTTGTTTTTTGTTTTATGCTGATAATTAAATTGCTTGCACCAAATAGGCCGGTTAATAACGGGAGCAGGGGTTCTTTTATGTTTAAATTTAAAGTTGCTATCCCTAAAAATCCTGCTAATAAAAAAAGGATTAGTGCCCAGATTTTTTTTGTTTTTTGCTTTTCAGAAAAAATCAGATAACCAGAAACTATGATTAATATTATTGGCATAATTCTTGTGATGTAAGGATAGACTGTTGGCAGGAATAAAATGAATATTGGAGTGAAAAAAAGAATTATCACAAGCGCTGTTAAACTTCCGTAAAGTGTGAAAACTGTTGCAAAATATGCTCTTCCTTTTAATAATAGCCTATGTCCTGGTAAAATTGATAAAACAGAATCTTCATCAGGAGCTCCGAGGAAAATGCTTGGTATAAAATCTACAAAAGTGTGGGTTACTGCCATAGAAATTATGAAAATTATTAAAATTAAGGGGGTGGTAATTTTAAGAAGAGCTGTTGAAAATCCAAGCAAAATAACTGCAATGAGATTTATATGAATCCCTGGAATTAAACCAGTGATTGTTCCTGCTAAAATTCCCAGAAACAAAGCTAAAATAAGATAGATTATCATTTAATATTATTTAATTAAACAAATATATTTTTAAAATGTGTTTGTTTAGGATTTGAATGAAATATAAAGTCAGGCGATATAGCAATTTTAAAAAAAGAAATATTCTTGAAACTTACAATCCAAAAAAAAAGATTGAGTTTTCTAAAGAACAAGCAGTTCCTTTATTAATAAGATTAGGACATAATTTTGTGGGTTTAGGAGGGTTGATTAGTTTTTTGGTTTCAAGCGGGTTAATGATTATCAGAGGAATTTTTAGTGTTGGGGAAAAAGTTAAAAAATTTAGTTTAAATAAAAAAATTGTTGAGATTAGAATTAAAAATAAATAATTTTATTTTTATAATTTATGAATTTTAGAGAGATATTATGAGCAGTTTAAGATTTTCATTTGCATAATTATTATTTTAGAAAATTATTATGATTTTTTAAGTAATTATTATTTTTTCTGCTTGGATTTGAAGGCTTCCTTTGTATCCTGTTATTTTTCCTATTACAGTCATGTTTTGATTTATTGTCAGATTTAAAATTTGATTTATTGTTATGTCAATTTTTCCAGTTGAATCTTTTATTAAAATCACCTGAAAATTTGAGTCATGATAAGTTTTTATGCTGGTGATTTGTCCTTGAACCTGGACTTTTTGATTTAAAAGTTTATTATTTATGCCCTGTATGTTTATTGGTTTTGGCTGAAGAGTATTTGCTAAAAATAAGAGCAGAAGGATTCCAATTAATGAAATTGACAATGAGATTTTTAAAAGATTTATTTTCATTTTTTATATTTGATTTTTATTTATATCTCTACAATTATTTATCTTTCTTTTGAGTAGCTTAAACATTCATTTCCCGAGCGTGATATTTTTGCATATTATAAATATCAGAAAGATTTAATAAGGTTTTGTTATTGATTTTTTTATAAGATGGGAATGAGTATTGGGGAAAGGTTTGAATTAGTTAAGAGAAATACAGAAGAGATTGTTAAAGAAGATGAGTTTAGAAAGTTGCTTAAGAAAAAGAAAAATCCGGTTGTTTATTGGGGAACCGCGGTAACTGGAAAACCATCTCTTGCTTATTTTTTTCCTTTGTTAAAATTAAGGGATTTTTCTAAAGCAGGTTTTAAAATTAAAATTCTTTTGGCAGATTTGCATGGGGCTTTAGACGGAACTCCTTGGGTTATTTTAGAGCATAGATATAATTATTATAAAGAAGCCATCTCTCAGATTTTAAAAGCATTAGGAGCAGATTTTAAAAAAATTGAGTTTGTTAAGGGTAGTGAATTTCAGTTAAAACCAGAATATAGTTTTGATGTTTTGAAAATGGCGAGTATGAATTCTGTTAATGATTGTAAAAGAGCTGCTGCAGAAGTTGTTAAATTTGGAGATAATCCCAAAATAGGGGGATTAATTTATCCAATTATGCAGGCATTAGATGAGCATTATTTAAATGCTGATGTTCAGTTTGGGGGTTTGGACCAAAGGAAAATTTTAATGTTTGCTAGAGAAAATTTGCTTAAAATAGGGTATGATGCAAGAGTTGAAATAATGAATCCAATGATTCCAGGATTAGTTGGAAAGAAAATGAGTTCTTCAGATGCTAAAACTAAAATTGATTTGATAGAAGATAAAAAAAGTGTTCAGAAAAAAATTAATAATGCAGATTGTGTTTCTGGAAATCCAGATAATGGAGTTATGGCTTTTTTAAAATATGTAATTATGGTGGTTAAACAAGATGCCAATAAAAAGTTTATTGTTGAAAGAGCTGATAACTATGGTGGAAATTTAAAATATTCTTCTTATGAAGAAGTTGAAAAAGATTTTGTTAATAAAAAATTACACCCCCTTGATTTGAAGAATGCTGTTGCAAAAGAGATTTGTAATTTGTTGGATAAGATTGATGTTAAAAAGTTGAATGAATTAGAGAAAAAAGGGTATTAATTATGTTGCACTTAATAATGCTTTTATTATTATATATTCTACTATGATTGCAATAGCTATTTTAATTCTTTTTAAAACATCCTCAGAGGTTTGTGCTTTTTTTTCATTTTATCTTTTTTCATATGTTTTTAAATCCCTTTTATTCATAACTAAGTCTGCACCAAGAGATATTTTTCACTCAGTTATAAACTCAACGATATCTTTATCTTTTACAATATGAGATAAACCAACTTTTTGATTTGAGAATTTACTTGAAGGGCCTGTGATTTTTGCATATTTTACTTTTTTTGAATAACCATGCAAAATTTTTTCTGCAACATCTTTTAATGTTGAATTATTTTGTAGAACAACTGGTTTGTTGAATTCATTTTTCTTTAATTTTAATTTTTGATTTTGTTTTTTTGTATAAATTCTTATCATATTAAATGATTTTAGAATTTTTTCTTTTAAATTATTTAAGCCCTCATCAGTTTTTGTTGAAATTATTGCAAAATTATATTTTTTTGACTTTAATGTTTCTTTAATTTTTCTTTTTGTATCTTTATCATGCAGGTCGATTTTATTAAAAATAATAATTTTTTTTGCATTTTTATTTTGTTTAATTAACTCTAAAATTGGTTTAATTTCATAGGTTTTTTCAACTGTGATTAAAATTGTATCTGCATTGTTTAAGATTCCTCTGTCAAAAGTTTCAGAAGCTATTGGCGGGAGATCAATTAATTGGATATTGCATCCCTGATAATTTAAAGTCCCTATTTTAGGTTGTGTGGTTGTAAATCCATAACTTGCTATTTTTGGGTGTGTATTTGTTAGAGCCTGAAGAATTGAGGATTTTCCAGAGTTAGTTAGTCCTATGATGACTGCCTGTAATTGTTCTTTTTTTATTCCTTGCAAGGGGCTTCGCCCCTTTTGTAACCCCCTTAATTTTTTTTGAATTGTTTTTTTTTCTAAGTCCTGTTTTAATTTTTTATATCTTGTTTTAATATTTTTTCTTAGAGCTTCTGCTGATTTATGTTTTGGCATTGTTTTTATCATTTGTTCAAGCGCAGTTAATTTTTCTTTATCTGTGTTTGCATTATGGTACTCTTGTTCTGCTTTCAAATAATCAGGATGTGCATTAATTGGCATAATTAATATAAAATTAATTGATTTAAATAATTAACCCACAATCCCGAAGAGTTTATATATACTTTTTCTTTAGTTTTATTAACCTTTAATGCGGGATAATTAATTAAAAAGAGGGTGTATACAAATTTTATTGAAAAAATAAGTTTGAATAAAACAATCTTTCTTTTTAGAAAAAAATAGACTTGAACAAAGAAAAATTAAACTTGCTGAGAAAAATTAAATCAAAAGCAAAAAATGGTGCATACAAAATATATTAAAAGAGGAGATAAGGTTTTTGGGCCTTATTTGTATAAAAATTATAGGGAAAATGGGGTTACAAAAACAAGATATTTAGGCAAGGCAAATGAGAAAAAATCTAAAAATTGGTTTTTGATTTTGAGTGTTGTTTTTATTTTGATTTTTATTGTTGGAATGATTGGTTTATTTTTAACAGAAAAACAGAATTTTTTTGAGAAAGGGGGTGGGGGAGAATTTGCAAGTATTTCTTTTTTAAGTAATTTAATAGATATTTTTACTACTAGTTCTCCTTTGAATGTTTTTGTGCAGATAATCAAGAATGATCCTCCTTATTTTATTTCACCTCCTGATAAGATTTTGGTTTGTGAAGGCAATTCTGTTAATAAGCTTCTTTCAGTTTTTGATAGTGACGG
The DNA here is from genome assembly GCA_017610445.1 of Candidatus Dojkabacteria bacterium. Classification (GTDB taxonomy): domain Archaea; phylum Nanobdellota; class Nanobdellia; order Pacearchaeales; family GW2011-AR1; genus ARS1285. The sequence continues at coordinate 3,385 of JAFCCB010000015.1, read as the reverse complement.
GGATTCATTAACTTTGAGTTATGAAAAAAGATTAGGTATACAATTTTCTTTTGAACCAGAAAATCCTACTCCTGAAGGAAATGTTTATACCAATATTAATTTTACAAGCCCACGACTTAATTGGAGGGATATTGAAAGAGATGAAAGAAGAGACGGAAATAATGGCTGGGCAATTTATCCTGAAAGAATTTTAGTAGATGATGGCAGATTATCTGATTCTTTTGAAACAAAAGTGGTTATTATAGAAGTTAATAATGCTCCTAAATTTGATATTAATGTTCAAACAATATTGCCTAATAATTCATTATATACTGTTGGGAAAGATAATAATTTTTATTATGATGTAGGAAAGGAAATACAAGAAAATGGCGAGGAAACAGAGACAGAGAAGTTAATTTTTAATTTAACTAATTTTGATGATTTAGAATCTATTTTTAATATAAGCAAGGAAGGGATTATTAATATAACCGGGGATGAAAGTTTTATTGAAGCTGGAAAAAATTCTACTAATTACAAGTTGAAGGTTTGTGTTAATGATACTGGTTTAAGTATGCGAGACAGTGTTCATCCAGAAATAGTCGAGGAATGTTCTTTTTTTCAATTATCTGAATTTCCATTAGGTTATTGTGATGAATTTAGTTTAACTGTTACTAAAGAGAACAGGGCTCCAAATATTACTTCTTATTATCCTAATGAAACTAATTTTAGTGTTTCTGGCAATGATATTTTATATTTTAATCTTACTGCATCTGATGCTGATTTTACTCCTTTAGATGTTTATTGGTATGTTGATGGCAGGAATAAAAAAGATTTTGATTTTGAAGGTTTGAAACCAGAAAATGTTTCTGAATTTAAACATATTTTTGGCTGCGGGATTTCAGGGAAGCACAATGTTAGTGCAGTTGTTACTGATGGTTTATTAAATGATTCTGTTGAATGGAATGTTAGTGTTGGTTATGTTGCTTGCCCTAAACCTTCTGAAGGTGGCGGGGGGGGTGGTGGAGGCAGAGGCAAACTTTATTGTGAGGAAAAATGGGCTTGTAGTGAATGGGGGCAATGTGAATTTTTACAGCCTTTTTCTGCTCAAGGTTGGACAAGTGAAGAAACTGAATTAACTATTAGAGAAAGATGTAATGTTTTTGAGTGGACAGAAGAATTTTGTGGATTTCAACAAAGATTTTGCACAGATTATAATTATTGTAATACTGAAAATAAAAAACCCGGGATAATCAGGGAATGTTATTATACTGAGAATCCTAATTGCGAGGACGGAATTAAAAATTGTCACAATGGAAGTTGTGAGATTTTAATTGATTGTGGGGGGCCTTGTGATGCATGTCCAACTTGTTCTGATAAAATTAAAAATCAAAATGAAGAAGGTGTTGATTGCGGAGGGGTTTGCAAGCCTTGTGTAGAATATGCTTGGGTTCCTATTGTATTTAAATCATTTGTTACATATTCATTAATAGGTTTGTTAGTTTTAGTTTTATTGTTAGTGTTTAAACAAATTTTAAAGTATGTTAAATTTAAAAAAATATTCAGAGAGAAAAGCATTAAAAATAAAATTATAAAAGGAGTGAAGAAAGAAACTAAAAAAAGAAATGTTGTTGTTAGTTTGTTTTTTATTTTTTTGATAATTGGATTGTTGTTTTTTGCTAATTTTTATATAATTAGTTTTGCTAAACAAGGAAAAATTCCTAATCCTGCAGATGTTGGGTTTTTAGCAAGTTATGGTTTGATTAATAGTTTTATTAGAGGGATGGGTTTGTTTTTTGTGACTGGGCCTGTTTTCAGTGAAGATGAAAGCACTAGTTTAATTATTGGAGATAGCAGTGATAATCTTCCTTTTAAATATTCTGGGGATAGTATTTTATTTTATGCATATTATAATTATACTAATACTGATTTGCCTGTGGGAAGTGATGGCAATTGTAAAATTCGATTTGAAAATTTTTCTAATAAGTTTTCTGATTGGGATCTGATGGAATATAATCCTGAAAATCAACGTTTTGAAAATGTTACTTTTTTTGATTATAAGGGAACTTATAATTTTGAGGTTAATTGCACAAATGGTTCAGTATCTGTTAATTCTTCTGAAACCTTCATAATTAAAAATACACCTCCTGAATTTATTGAATCTTCTTGGAAAGGTATTGTTTATAATGGTGTTGAGGATACTTTATTGATTTATAATTTTTCTAATAATTTTACAGACCCTGATATAAATGATGAGTGGAATTTTTCGATTAATAAAATTAATAAACAAGATAGTTCTGTTTACTCTTTTATTAATTTTAATGAAACTACAGGAGTATTAAAAATAAATTCTACATCTGATGATGAATCTATTCCTTTTGATTTTTCTATGAGGATTAAAGACACTCAGGACATTGGAGAATCAAGATCCTTTTCTTTTAATATTGCTCCAAGAAACGACCCTCCAACATTTGTTAATTTAGATAATAAGATACTTGTTGCAGGAGATTTATTTGAATATCCTGTTAATATAAGTGACGAGGAAAAAAATACTCCTTATGTTGTTAATGCAAGTTTTGAGAGTTGTGATGCTGAGACCAAAAGTAAAAGAGGAAATTGCATTTTATTTACTAAAGATGATTATTCTGTTGAGGGAGATAAACTTATAATTAGTTTTATCCCAAATGCTTTAGATGTTGGAAGTTATATTGTTAATTTTAGTGTTATGGATAACAACAGTTTAGGAAATGCAACTTCTTATCAGATTGTTAATTTTACTGTTCAGCTTCCAATTTGGAATGATGTTGTTGAGTTAAATTATAGTTTAAATGAAAATGAAGAATTATATTTAAATTTAAGTGAAAATGTTACACATGATTTTGGGGTAGTAAATTTTTTTAATGGAACTGCTTTTCCTAATTTTAATTTAACATCTGATGGAATTGTTAATTTTACACCAAGTGATGTTGATGTTGGCTCTTGGCTAGTTGAAATTACTGCAAATAATTCTCAGTCAAGTTCTTTTAAGGTTTTTAATTTTACTATTTATAATGAAAATGATAGTGTTTCTATATTTGATGTAAGTGTTAATAAAGTTGGGATAAATTTTGATGATGATATAAATGTTTATGAAAATGTCCCGGTTACAATTGGATTATATATTAAAGATGATGATTTATTAATCACTAAAAAAAGTTTTTATGATGAGGATTTTAATATTAATTTAACTATTAATGGGCCTCATCCTGATTTGTTTAGTTTTGACGAAGATTTTGAAACTAATACTGAAAATTGGATTAAACCTTATTCTACTGAATTTACTGCTAAAGATGTTATTGGGGCAGATAATTATAATATAACAATAAATGTTAGTGATGCAAATAATCATTCTTCTGCTTTTTTTAAATTT
>JAFCCB010000014.1 GCA_017610445.1 Candidatus Dojkabacteria bacterium | reverse complement strand
ATCCTGGTGGGGCTATTCATAAGATTTAAATATGTGTTTTTCTTAAACTAAATATGGCAAAAAGTAAACAAATCGGAACTGTTTCCAACTACTTTGAACATGTGAAAGTTGCAGCTATTAAGTTGACTGCCCCTTTAAAAATAGGAGATGTGGTAGAGTTTAAAGGCGGTGAGACTGACTTTGAGCAGAAAGTTGTAAGTATGCAGATTCAACATGAAAAAGTTGAGAAGGCAAAGAAAGGTGATGAAATAGGAATCAAGATTAAGGAAAAAGTTCGAAAAGGCTACAAAGTTTTTAAGAAATAAATAAAAACTTTATTTTGATTTTTGGAATTTTTTATAATTTAGTAATCTTATTATGAGCTTGTTATCTATATTTTTTAATTTATTGAAAGATTTTTAAATATAGATTTAGTTGATAAAATATTAAAAAGCCCCTGTAGTGTAGTGGCCAAGCATTCGAGATTCTCATTCTCGGGACCTGAGTTCAAATCTCAGCAGGGGCATTTATTCTTAAATGTTCAATAAAAACATTTAAATACTTAGTAAGATTAATCTTACTATAATGGCAAATATAAGTATAACTAAAATGAGTTCTAAAGGGCAAGTGGTAATTCCTCAAGAGATGAGGGAAGAAATCAAAGAAGGAGAAGAATTTGTAATAATTAAAGAGGGCAATAGGATTATTTTAAAAAGTGTTAAAGAGTTTGATGAAAATGTAAAAGAGGATTTAGAATTTGCTAAAAGAACTGAAGAGGCTTGGCGGGATATTGAGGCAGGTAAAGGAGTAAAAATGGATTTTGATGATTTTGTTAAAGAAATGAAAAAATGGTAGAGGTAATTTTTGCTCCCAAGTTCAAACAAAGATTTTCTAAGATTAAAGATAAATTGTTAAAAGAGAAGATAATCAAACGAGTTTCTAAAATCAAAACAAATCCAACAATTGGTAAACCTATGAGAAATTATATCCCTCCATTTAGATTATCTTATGCTTACCATATTCCAAGTAACATTATTTATGTTTTAGATTTATATCATGAAGATAAGCAATAAAAACCTGCTGTTGGGTATGGAATAATTTGTTTAAGCTCGGCACGGGCGCTTAATTATTATTTTATGTATTTATTTTCCCAATTTTCTAAGTGATATTTAGGAATTTCTAGTTTATTATTTGCTCTTTTTCTTTTTCTAATAAAGTTTCTTAAATACAATCCTAATATTAAACCAATTCCAATTCCAGATAAATGGGCTATATTTCCAATGTTTGTTTCACCAAATGCTCCTAAGGCTCCTAAAACATCTCCTGTTACCCATAAAATAGCTGCTATAAACATGGGCAATATTAATCCAAATGCCCAGACCATCATCATTGGTCTGATAATAGTCAAACAACCAATAACACCCATTATAGCTCCAGATGCTCCAAGTGAAGAAGGATAAAAATTAAAACTGATTATATTTGCAATAATTCCACTTCCAAAATAAACTAATAAAAATCTCTTACTTCCTATTAGTTTTTCTAAAGCTATTCCAAAGAAAAAAAGAGCAAACATATTATAAAGCAGATGAGTAATACTTCCATGTAAAAATATAGCTGTTACAAATCTCCATATTTGATTATAAGCAAGGGGGTTTAAAACAAATAATTCTGTAAAACCATTAAAACTTACTTGTAATATAAAAACAATTACATTAATTAAAACAAACCATAATGAATAAAATTTAAGTTTAGGCATGTTATTATAGAATATAAAAGCTTATAAAGTTTTTAATTTTTTAGAAAATGCATGGTTTTTAAATGGAAAGATGCAGTTCTTGAAGATTATGAGATATATTGGGAAACAAAAGTAAAAGATGCCCTCTTATATGAAAAACAAGAAGGTTTACTTCTAGCAACAGATATTGAAAGAAATATGAGTGCTTAAAAATAATAATAAACACATAAAAAACATGAAAGAAGGATCTTAGAAACTCTATAAAGGCTATAGAAATGTATAATATTAATATGGTTCCTGTCTATAGAGCAGCTATTAATCAGTATAAAAAAGAGTTAAAAGCATATCAAACAGCTCTTGAAGATGTTCCTGAAGATTATACAATAGGCCCTAAAGGATTATTAATAAGAATCCAATAAACTTAAAAACTATCTTTTTCTCTCAAAACCATGAAAGCTATAAAATCATGGGGGTTTCCCCATCATTAGAAAAAATAAAGATTTTTATAGCTGTGCTTCTAAAGGAAATGGTTTAATCGGCAGTACAAAAATTTATAAACCGCAGGTTCTTATAATATTAATGAAAAAAAGAGTTAACTTCCTTAAAGGAAATCAAAAGAAATTAATAAAAGATTTAAAAAATAAATTAAATCTTAATTGGAGGAATCTAGCAGAGGAATTAAATATAAATAAGAACACCCTAAGTAAAGCTTATACGTTTGAATTGTGTGACATTCCGTATAATACTTTTAAGGAAATTATTAAATTACTTGGGAAAAATGAAAAAAATATCCTTAAAGAATATAATGGAAAAATTAAGGATGAGGTATTAATTATTGGTAGAAAGTGCTTTGGAGAGCAAAAAAAGATTTTAAGCCCAATTAAGATAATCTTCAAAAATAAAAATTTGATATTAAATACTTCTAGAATTAATTATAGCAAAAAGGATATTATTAAAAAAATAAAATTGCCAAAGAAACTTACACCAGAATTAGCAGAAGAAATTGGGATGCAATTTGGGGATGGATTTTTATCAGAAAAAAGATATGATTATAGACTAAAAGGAAATCCAAAAGATGAAAAAGAATATTATATATATTATATAGCCCCTTTATTTAAAAAATTATATAATGTGGATTTGAAACTTAAGGAATCATATCAAACTTTTGGATTTGAACTCTATTCAAAAGCCATATGGGAATTCAAAACTAAAGTAGTTTGTATAAAACCAGGTAGAAAAGAAAATATTTTTATTCCAAAAAAACTAAAAGTAAACAACAAAGAAATCTTATGCTCTTTTATAAGGGGATTATTTGATACAGATGGTTCTTTATGTTTTAAAACAAAGTATGGATATGAAAGATATTATCCAGAAATAGGAATATCCTTAATATCCAAAAATTTGATTAAAGAAGTTGGAGAAATTTTACAAATGTTAGGCTTTAACCCTGGGATTTATTTTAACAAGAAATATGGCAGAATCTCCATTTATGGAATAAATGCCCTTAAAAGATATGAAAAATTGATTGGTTGGAGCAGTCAAAAAAACTTAAATAAGCTAAATGACTGGAAAAATAGATACCCTCAATTAAATAAATGTATGGCGGTTGTCGTATAACGGTTATTACGTCCGGTTGTGGTCCGGGAAAAGAGAGTTCGACTCTCTCCTTCCGCTTTTATAAAAACAAGCAAAATGGAAATAAGAAAATTTTTGATAGCAGGGAGTAATTCTACTATGCTTATTAGAGGTTATCCCACTGTAAAAAGAAAAGAAATTGCAAAAAAATACTTAGAAGAAGTTGAACAAGTAGGATTTATTTCTAATAATAAATTAACAATGATAGGAGGAGAATTATGTATTAATGCAACATTAGCATTTAATTACAAGGGCTTAAAAAGAACCCAAATAGAGATTCCTTTGAAATACAAAAAGCAAGATAATATTATTCTTTTCAAGGGGATAGGATTTATTTGTATAGACAAAAAGAAAAAACAAAAAATAACTAAAAAATTTCTAGAAAAACTAACTAAAAAATATAATCTCCCAGCATTTGGGGCAATTATTTACAAAAAAAATAAAATCACCCCATATGTTTATGTAAAAAAAGTTAATTCTTTTGTAAAAGAAACAGCTTGTGGGAGTGGAAGTAAGCATATAACTTATTTAGTGGATATAAAAATATAATTCAACCAACAAACAAAATAATTAACATTAAAATTAAAAAGGATAAAATCCTTATTACTGCAGAAGTAAAGGAGGTAATAAAATGAACACAGATAATGTTAAGGGCTTCAGAGACATTGAAGCTTCTAAAAGGCAAGTTATTAAAAACATAATTGAAAATATCTTTCAATATGAAAAATTTGTGAAAGGAGAGAGTAATGATGAAGTGATTTCAGATGTATTTAAACTTTCAGACAAAGGAAAGAGAAAACTTGCCCTTAGATATGAGTTTACTTTTCAATTAAAACGACTTGCAAAAAATAAAAAACTTCCTTTTAAAAGATATCAGATTGGTGAAGTTTTTAGGGACGAGCCAATAACAGGAAACAGATGGAGACAGTTTACACAGTGCGATTGTGATGTTGTTGGAAGTTCTGTAAAAGATGAGGCAGAGGTTTTAAAATTAAGTTCTGATATTTTAAATAAATTAAAAATTAAATTTCAAATTAATGTTAATAACAGAAAATTATTAAATGAGATTTTAAATGAGCAAAAAGTGAAAGATAAAGAAGAAGTTATTAGAGAAATTGATAAATTAGATAAATTAAGCGAGAAAGAAGTTAAAGATAATTTAAAGAAATTAGGGGTTGAGAGAGTTTTAGATATTTTTAAGAAACCAGAATCTTATTTTAAAAAATACAGGGCTTATTCTGATGTGCAGGAATTAAAAAATTTTTGCAAGTTGTTTGGAGTTAAATTTAATTTTGTTCCTAGTTTGGCTCGGGGATTATCTTATTATGACAGGACAATTTTTGAAATAAAAGGTGAAATGAAGGAGACAATTGGAGCAGGGGGGAGTTATGAAGTAAATGGAGTTTCTGCAACAGGGATTTCGTTTGGTTTAGATAGGTTAGAATTACTTGCAAAAATTAAAGAGGAGAATAAAAGAGTTTTAGTAATTTCATTAAATCAGGATAAAAAAGCAATTGAGATTTGTGATAAGATTAGAAGTTTGGGGATTGCCTGCTCAATTTATTATGGTAAACCTACAAAAGCATTAGATTATGCAAATTCATATAATATTCCATATGTTATTTTTATTGGCAAAGAAGAAGTTAAAAAGAAAAAACTAAAACTAAAACAAATGACAACAGGCAAGGAAAAAATGCTGTCAGAAAAAGAATTAAAAAAATTAATATTATTATAATATTTTATAATTAGATTTTAAATTGCAAATTAAATCCACATGTTTTAACAGGGGGTATTGATAATATACAAAACTTTAAACTATATGAATGAGAGCTTAATGAATTGTTATGTGTAGCTTAAAAATGTAAAGAAATATTAAGGAAATTATACATCTTAAAAATTTTCTAAAAATTTTTGAAGTTGAGTGTGCAAGGGGTCATGAATATAATTTTAACTTTTAAAAATTCAAACATCAATTTTATATCTCTCTTCCTATTCAATTTTGAATTCATCTTCATCTTCTCCAATCTTTGATTCATTTTCATCTTCTCCAATTTTGAATTCATCTTCTTCAATTTTTAATGCTTCTTCTTTGATGTATTTTATTTTGCTGCTGCATATAATTCTATATTTACCTTCAGATTCACTAGATTTTTTTAAAGCAAAAATTCTTGCTGGTTTTTCTTTAATTACTTTGTTTTCTAATGTTTTTGTTTTTTCTTTAAGTTCATTGAAAAATCTGTCTCCTGTTTCAAAATCAATAAAATCTATTTTTTTAAGATTAAGTTTGTGTTCTTTCAAGGAATTTACTAAAATTTCCTCAGAAATATAAACTGCTTTATCAAGCGAGGTTGATTTTTCTCCTGTCTTTTTTGTCCAAATTTTACCAGCATCTTGGTTTTTCCCAATATTAGTATAAATACTTTCTTTTGACGCATATATTATTGCAGGCATAGATTTTTTATAGAATAATTGTTTATAAAAATTACTATAATCTGAAATCTACTTTTTGATTTTAATAATCCAATTTTTTTTAGAAAATCTGTCATGCTCTTTTGGTTTATAAAAATGTAAAATCTTAAAACCAACTGATTTTAATAAATTTAAGAATTCTTGTTTGTCATACAAATAATAATATCTCATATAACTGATTTTATTATTTTTCCACGGAATATAAATTTCTTTTTCCCCTTTAAATCTATTATCTTCTCCATTCCAAACACTAATCAATGCTTCTGCTTTTAGTTTTAAAACTCTGTAAAACTTTTTTAATGCATTTTTTCTTTCTTTTTTTGTTTTTAAGCAATGCAAACTTCCAATAAACAAACCATAATCAAACATTTTATCTTTGAACTCTTTTGGGAGATTATTTATATCTAATTTAAACAACTTAGCTTTTATTCTATCTTTTTTGATAATTTCTTGTGCATGTTTTAATTGTTCTGCGGAAAAATCAACACCATAATATTCAATATCTTTATTAGGAATCATATTTCTTCCTGTTCCACAACCCAAATCAACTATTTTCCCTTTTTTATCTTTTAAAAATTCAACGACAATTGGAAGTTTTTTTATTCTGTATTTTTTCCAGGGATTTGAAATTGAATCCCAAATTTTTTCTTGGTTTGGTTTTTCTTTAAAATCTTTTGCAGAAATTATTTTGATGGGGGTTGTCATATTAAATCTATATTACATTTTAAAAGATAATCTGGAACTTCTTTTCCAATTAAAAAACTTTTATCTTTTTTTATAACAAAAGATTTACAATAAAAATAAGCATAAAAAGATTTATTATCATAAGTTGCTGTAATATGCTTTTCTCCTTTTTTTATTATTGGAACTGAAATTAAATCTTTAGCTCCTATGTGTCCATTTCTTTCAACAACTAATAAATCCCCTAATTCAACATTATTTTGGTTTGGTTTTTCAGAACTCATAATTTTTTTCCATATAGATTTTTTCTTTATCTAATTTATATTTTAATTTCTTGTAATACTGTCTGACTCCTACTCCTGAAATAATTTTTAATTTATTTATCTTATTTTTTCTGGTGATTTCCTCTGCTTTTTTCATTAATTGTTTTCCCAGTCCTTTATGCTGCCCTAATTTCTTTGCCTTTTCACCTATTTTAAGAGCTTGTCCATAAACATGAAGTTCTCTGATAATTGCCTGATTTTTATAAATTCTGAGTCTGCACAACCCAAATAAAATATTATTTTTATTTACAAATTCCAGGAAATATTCTTTTCCTTTTGATGATTTATATTCTGTGATTTTTAATTTTAAAACATTGGAGATTTTTTGGTTTGGTTTTAAATCTCTAATTGCAAAACCAATTTCTCTGAATCTTATTTCATTGATTTTTTCTTTGCTTTTTTTTAATTCTGCTTCAATATCTCTTCTTAAATCAATTCTTATAATTCCTGCGACTAAATATTCTGGGGGGATTTCTCTCATAACTCTCATAACCCGGCAGTAATTTGGGATTATTTTCATAATTTTTGTGATTAATTTTTGAACTTGATTTTTTGAATAAGGTTTGTATTTTCCTTTTTTATATTGATTTACTAATTCTGCTCCAATGATAACCTGGCAAGGATAAATTTTTAATTGGTCTGGCTTGAAATCAGGATTTTTGAAAAGCTCTTGGAACATTTTAAAATCTTTTTTAGGATTGCTTTTAGGCAAGCCTAGCATCATATGGTAACCAACTTTAAATCCATTATTTTTTAATAATTTGGTTGCTTTGATAACATCTTTAACTTTGTGCCCTCTGTTTACTGCTTTGTAAATTTTGTCATCTAAACACTGGACGCCGATTTCAACTCTTGTTGCTCCCCATAGTAACATTTTGTCAATATTTTTCTCTGTGCAAGAGTCAGGGCGTGTTTCAATACATAATGCAACACATCTGTGTTTTGCTTTTTCATTTCTTTTTTTTGCCTGCTCTAAAGTTTTAGAAGATTTGTTGTTTAAAGCATCATAACAGGCTTTAACAAAATTTTTTTGATAAACAGGATTGTATTCTAAGAAATCTCCTCCCATGATTATTAATTCTATTTTAGAGGTTGGGTGATTCATTAATTTGAATGCTTTTAATCTGGATTTTAATTGTTTGTATGGATTATATTTTAGCAGGCTTGCTCTTAAAACAGGCGGGGATTTTGGGGTGTATGACTGCGGGACATTTAATGAGGGACAATAAAGGCAGGTTCCGTGTCTGCATTTTTTTGACTTGCACATTACTGCAATTGGAGTAACTCCTGCTAAGGTTTTTGAGGGTTTTCTAACTTCATTTTTTTCAGGTAGTTTCATTTTTTAATATTCTTTTATATTTATTAATATCTTCTTAAAAGGATAGATTTGTTATGAGTAGTTTAAGTCATTCTCTTCATAATTTTATTTTTATGAAGATATTAGTATCTATTTAAATATAAATAGAGGTTTTTAGGGCTTTCGCTAAGTATCAAAATAAAAAAATAAAAAGAAAAAATTAAAGGGCGCCGTCTACAATTTCTTTTTTAGGACCTAATGGACAAAGAGTTCCACCTTCCCCGCCTAATCTTCCTGCTAATTGAACTTTATCCCCTGCATTAAAAGATCCAATAGAATTATTAATTTTAGAATCTAATTCTTTAAGTCCTGTAGAAACTACTCCTTTATTTTGACCTTCAACAAATAATATTGCATCAACAGAAGTTTGAGAAGTTGCGCCAGGGTCTCTTCTTAGGGAAATTGCAGTTTTATTTACACTAACAACTACCAAATTTAACCCCAAACAATCAGATTGAGTTTCAATTTGTTCAGCACCACCACGAACACTACTTTGAACAACCTGCCATACAATAACAATTGCAGCAAGAACTAAAAGTATGATTAAAACAGTTGTGATAATCTGCGATTGTGAGCGTTTAGAGTTAAGTAATTTTTTATTAAATAAAAACTCTGAACGCGAATTTGCTTTTTTATTCATATTTAATACCTCCTTTCATCTTTTTTAATTATTATATATTAAGGATAGTTTAGTTTTTAAATGTTGTTTTATTTTGCATATTTCAATATTCCTTTAAAATATTAAGTATATCTTTTAATTCATCAAACTATACCCTTATCAGCACAAGTAGAAGTTTTATAGATTAATAATTAAAATCACTTAACTTGTTTATTAAAATTACTAAGAACTTCAAAAAAATCTTTTTTATCAATGATTTTATCTACTTCTGACAGCCCTCTTTGCTCGACGAATTTCCAGAATGCTTGTGGTTTATATCCTCTTTTTTTCAAACTTGCTGCTGTGGGGAGTCTTTTGTCGTCCCAACCCTTGTATTTTCCTGCCTCAATTGCTTTTCTCATTTTGCTTGCAGACATTTCTAAATCTTTGAAATGCATTCTTCCGATATAAGCAGTCCAGGGGTATTGTTTTTCTTTTCCTAATGTTTTGTAAATCATTTTTTGTCTTTTTGCATTATCTCTGTGGTCTTTGCCCCGGATGATATGTGTGATTTTCATTTCAATATCATCTGTTGCAACAGCGAGATTCATTAATGGCCAGACTTTGTATTTATTTTTCTGCAGAGGGTGAGTTGTTGTGTTAATTCTTGCCAATGGAAAATCTCTCATTGCTGGATTTTTATCATTGATGTTTGATTTAAATCTTAAAACTGCTTGTCCTTGCTTGTAGCCATTTTGATTTAACATTTTTTTCCATCTTTGCAGATTTTCTTTTTTAGAGAGTTTTCTGCAGGGGCAGGGTTTTTTTTCTGAAATTAACTTCTTAAATTTTTCAGGTTTGCAGGTGCAAACATATGCAGAATTTTTATTTATTAATTTTTCAGTGTATTTGTAATATATATTCATTTGTTTTGATTGGATTATTATTTTTGCTTTTTTATTTGTCAGCCATTCTGATTCTTGTTCAATCATTTTGTAGGCTGGTTTGTAAATATTGTCTGGATTTGTATCTTCAATTCTTATGTAAAATTTTCCTTTGTATTTTTCTGCATAAAGGAAATTTGGGCCGATTGTTAAAATATGCCCAAGAGTAAGGGCTCCGCTTGGCGAAGGGGAGAATCTTGTGATAACTTTTCCTTTTTTTGCTTTTGGTAGTTTTGGCAAACCGTGTCTGATTTTTCTGTGCCCGACTAATTTTTTTAATTTGGAAAATTCTTTTTTCTGCTGTTCTAAAGATAATTTATTAATCTCTTTTAAAATTGGATTGATTTTAGGCAAGATATCTTTTATTGCAGATTTTTGCAAACCCTCTTTGAATAATCCATTTATTACTGCCCCTGCAACAGCTTTCCCATTATGTTCAAGTGCGTTTTTTAGCGCATATGCTTTGATTGTCTTTGAATTTATTACCATTTTTATTTATTTTTTTAATATCCTATAAATTTTAAAGATTTGTTATCAGTTTTTTTTGAAATAAATCATCTTCATAACTAAATTCTTGAAGAGATACTAATAAGATTATTAAATTATTAGTTATTATAAATTTATTCTAATTCTTCTTTAAAACCTGTGAGCTTTTCAATTTTTTCCTGTTTATTAATTATCCCGGTTTCTTCTTCAAGTTCTTTTCTAACCTCTTCTTGTAATTTCTTTTTTTCTTGTTTTCTTAATCTTGCTTTTTCTAATCCACTTACTTCTTCTATAGCTTCTCCTTGTTTTAATTCTTCTTTCATTTCTTCAATGTCCTGCTCTAATTCTTCTAAGAAATTTTCTTTGTTTTTGTTAAAATATTCATACAGATAAATCCAGATTTCGTTTAAATGAGATTCTTGTTCAATCCATAATTTTTTTGCATTGCTTAGATGCAATAAAGGAAGAAAACAGGCTAATCTTTCTTCTCTTTCTTTACCTGCTAATTTGGAATAACCAATTTTGTTTAAATTTTTTTCAGGTTTTGTTTCTTTTTTTCTCAAGGCAGTTAAAATCTTTGCATAAAATTGTCTGATTCTGTCTTTTAAATCAATTCGCCTGAAACTTGGAAAATCAACTTCTGCAAGTTTTTTTGCTCTTTTAATAGAAACCTCTCTTTTAATTCTGCGGGATTCTGTGTTAATTGCTGTGTTTAATGCAGTTATTAATTCATTTAAGGTAACTTTCCTTTGTCTTGGAAGAGGGGTTTTAGGTATGAGCAAGGGGAGTTCATCTTCATTTATTTCAATTTTTTCCATGATATATTTTCCTTCTTGTTTTTTTCCAAATAAAATTTCATCAATGCTTTTTATGTATTTATTAAGCAGAAAATCTGATTTTATTCTTAGTAAGAGGGCTGCTGCAAGCAAAACCTTGCTTGAGATGTAAAAATCAGCTTCTTCTAATTCAGTTATCTTTTCAAAATATCTATTTGTTAAAGTGACAAGGTTAATATCCCATGGATTTAATTGTTCTGATTGGATTAATTCATATATTATTGTCTTCCAGTTAGATTGCTTTCCAGTGATAATATCATAGAATTGGTTTTGTCCTATTTTTTCAGTATTTGCCTCTTTTTCCATATTAATATATTCAATGGGCTTTAATAAATCTTACTCATTAAGAAACATTATACTACTTTTAAGTTCATAGCTTAATAATTAAATATATAAATTGAACATATGTATTCTAACTAAACAAAGCTTATAAATCACATTTATCTAATTTTTAGACATAAAAGTGGAAAGATTGAGACAGAGAATAATTATGTCATTAAGCAGTTACAACATAACCAAAAGGTTTAAATACTCTTTATACTTATAATATTTATCACCTCTTTTTCCCCAGAAGAGTCAGGACATGCGCTTTTGTATGACACCGGCTCCTCTAGGGTTTATACTTTCCTTAACTCTTATTGAGTTTTAGTAAATATCCTGTCTAAAATCAGGCACGATTTATTAGAATTCGATTATTTTTTCTCTTTGTTTTCTGTAGAAAAAAATTCTGTGTAATGACATCTCCCACAATATAATCTATCTTTTGCTTTCATTAAAAAAACTCCAGGTCCACACCTAGGACAAAATCTTCCTCTAATAATTTTCCCATCTTCAATCTTATAAAATTTATACTTTTTTGAAGTAGGTTTGTTTTTTCTTTTCCTTTTACTTGGATTTTTTGTCATTTTTTGTTAAATTATATTATTTATTTTATATTTTGTAAAAATCTTTAGTATATCTTAAGTAACTCAAGTTTGTTTTATAAACTTAAAATTTTACAGAGATATTGATTTTTAATAATGTCTATTAATAATTAAATTAAAAATAGAAGTATTTAAAGGTTTTGAGATTAGCCAAAACCTTTAACTCTTAAATACAATTTGGAAATAACTAATAAAATAATTATAATTCCTGCAACCCATCCAAGTTTAATCAGAAATTTTTTTCTCTCTTTAACCCAACCCTCAACCTCTTTAACCTCTTTATCAATATTTTTTCCGACAATATTAATTTCTTTGTCTAACTTTTGAACGGTTTTATTTAACTTTTCAATATCTTTTTGTAAACTTGGTTTGGATTTTTTCTTTTTAACCATAATTGATAAAAGAATTAATAATTTATAAATTTAACTTAAATTTTTTCTTCAGCTTTCTTTTCTTCTTTAACAGCTTTTACTTCTTGTTTATCTTCTGCAGGGATTTGTGTTGATTTTTCTTCTGACTTATCTTCTGTCTGTTCTGATTTATCTTCTGCAGATGTTTTACTTTTAACAGGTTTTTTTTCTTTTGTCTGTTTTTTCTTTTTTAGTTTATTTTTTTCTAAATCTTCTTTTGAATCATAAATATAAACACCAATTTTAAATTTAGAACTTCCAAAATTTCCTTTTATATTGTAAACATCAATTACTTCTTCTGATTTCTTAAATTCTCCAGCAATTTGTTTTTTTATATCTTCAAAATTAGGAGTTTGTTCTGATTTCAAACTGATATTAATTTCTTGTCTTTTCAGTAAATCATTTCTGATGTCTTTTATTATTTCCATTTGTTTTTGTTTGATATTATTAGTTTTTAGATATGGGGTTTTAGTTGAATTGAGGTTTTTAATAAAGCAAATTTTATTATTTAGGGATTAATTTTAATTATTTATTATGTTAAAATTAAATCTTAATTGCATAAAGTCCTTTTTTATTTATTTTCAATTCTTTTGCTAATTCTGATTTTTCTGGGTTTATGATTTCAACTTTTCCTTTGAAAGTTTCTGAAATATTTTTTTTCCCACAATTAGGGCAAACAGCTCCTTCATAAATTAATTTGCAATTTTTGCATGCTTTTTCTTTTGCCATTTTATGCTACCCTTGATTTTTTATTTAATTTATAAGATGTCAAATCTATATCAGCTAATTTAATATTAACATTTGCTTCAATTTTTTTTATTCTTTCATAAGCTTGAGGGCTCATAGGAAGTTTTGTTTCTGTATTCATAAAATCTTCATATTTAATTGTTAATACTTGGTTCTTAGCATCATAAGTTTCTTTCATTTTATTTCTTTTTCTCCTTTTTAGGTTTTTCCTTAGACTTTTCTTTAGCAATTTTAATGCTTTTTTTAGCTTTCTTTTTTTCTTCTTTAATCCAATCAATTTTTCCTAAGCCAGGTTGTCTCATTGTAAGCCCGATTTTTGGATAGTCACCTTTGTATGATAATGCAACAATTCTTGCCAAGCAAGCATCATTTTTCTTTAAGATTTTTTTAGAGTCCTTTCCTAATAAACTTCCAGATGTTGAGAAGCTTACATAATCATCCATTGTCTGGCTTATATGAATCATTCCTTTCATAACACCTAAATTAATGAAAGCACCAAAATTTGTTATTTCATCAACAATTCCAAAACATAATTCCTGCAATTCTGGTTTCCAGACAATTAATTTGAACCTGCTGTTGTAATAGGCAGCTCCGTCTCCTGGGATGATTATTCCATCTCCAACTTCTAAAACAGAAATTACTCCAATAACTTCTCCAATTTCTTTGTCATGATAATCAGAGTATGTCTCCTGAAGTTGCTGAGCAACAGCATCGCTGGTTTTTAACCCAAACAATTTAGGCTCTACTCTTACATAATCTTCAACATCAATAATATAGAACATGTTAAATTTATTAAAAAAAGTTAATTTATAAAGGTTATTATTAATAAGAAGCTATCATTTATGATATGGTATCAATAATGTGCAAAACTTTGAGATATGTAGATAAGAATCTTAAGCTCTGTTTTGTTAGCTAAAAATTGTAAACAGATATTAAAAAGGAAACTTCGCACTTTAGTGTGAAGAGGATGTCATAAATCTAAAAATAGAGCATTTTAAATTTTTTTGTAGGGTTTTACAATCCCAAATTTGTTTAAACTATGGGATAAAGCTTTCTTAATCACTGCGCAAGAATCAATTTTTTTCTTCTGTTAATTAAAATAACTCTTTTAAGGATGTTTCTCATCTCTCTATCTAAGGTGCAGACGATATTTTTTTTATTTCTGCCTGCTAAATTGATGATTGATTCATCAACGGTTTTTCCTTTGGTTTTAATTTTTTTTATCTTGTTTGCGTCAAGCAACTGTAGGGCTAAATCAGATGCAGATTTATCTTTTCCTTTTACTTTTTTCCATTTGTCCTGTTTTAATTTTTTTAATTCTTTTATGACTTTTACAGGCACAACTAACTCATAATTTTCATTAAGCAGGTTATTTAATTCTTCAACATAATCTAATTTATTTTTTGCACAATAAATCAGGAAATTTGTATCTAATATTATTTTCATGTTTAAAGAAGAAATAATAGATTTATATAATTAACTTAAATGCAGAAGAAATCCATATCATTTATGATATGGTATCAATAATGCGCAAAACTTTGAGATATGTAGATAAGAATCTTAAGCTCTGTTTTGTTAGCTAAAAATTGTAAACAGATATTAAAAAGGAAACTCTACACTTTAGTATAGAGGGGATGTTATAATTAATAAATAATCTATAATTATCAAAAAACAAGGGCTACCCACACTTAAAAGTGTGGGTTTGTGACAAGCCCTTGTTTTTAGGATGTTCAAGAATCACCACACCTTAAAAGGTGGGGTTATCAAGATTCTTGACATATAAAATATTAAGCTCTGAAGATGAAATGCTCAAGCAGAACAACTCCTTATGTAACTTAAAAATTTGCAAGATAATAAAAAATTTATGAAAGGAATATTTAAATAACCCTGCTTCTTTTTTTTCTTATGGAAGAAAAGGGGCATATTTTAGAAGTTTTGAAAAAAGTGAAACTTTCATTAAAAAAACAGGATTATGTGAAAATTAAAAATCTGTCAGATGAAGTGATTCATAATGCCTCAATTAATCAAGAGCCAGATGTTATTGCTGTGGCAGTTGTTATTTATTCTTTAAGCAAATTGATTGAAAGAAAAGATTACAAGAAATACAAACAATGGAGTAGATTTTATCGAGGGTATTTGAAAAATATAGATGATGCTATTTTTGCATTAGAAAAAAATGATATTGAGACTTTTCGTTATGAAATTCACTCTATTAGGAAACAAATCAGGGATTTATCTGGAAATTTAAAGAAGAATATTGATTATGTGTTTAGGAGAGCGAGAATTAACAAGGCTTCAAGGATTTATGAACATGGAATTTCTATGGAAAAAACAGCTAAAATTTTGGGGGTTTCAGTTTGGGAGCTTGCAGAGTATGCAGGAAAAACTAGAATTGGAGATGTTAATCTTGGGATAACTCTTCCCTTGAAACAGAGGATTAAAATTGCAGAGGAGATATTTAGATGAAAATAAAGATTTTAAAACTCTTTAAGCAAACTAAAATTTAAAATGAAAAACTTAATTTTTGATTCAGGACCTCTGATTAATTTTGCAATGAACAACTCTTTACATATTTTAGAAAGATTAAAACAACAATTCAAAGGTGACTTTTTAATAACTAAAGAAGTGAAAAAAGAAATTATTGACAAACCTCTTACAATAAGAAGATTTGAATTAGAAGCTTTGCAGATAAAATCGCTTTATGACAGAAAAATAATTAAATTAGCAGATATAACAAAAAAACAAGTAGATGAATTAAGGGAAAAAAGGAATAAATTTATGTCAATAGCAAATTCTATATTCACAACAAAAAAGAAACAGATTCATTTAATTGACAAAGGAGAGTGTGCTGTCCTTGCTCTTTCAGCACTTATGAAATCTCCATATATTGTTATTGATGAGAGAACAACGAGAATGTTATGTGAAAATCCTGAGAATTTAAGAAAACTGCTTCAGAAAAAATTGCATACTCAAATTAAGACAGACGAGAAAAATTATTCTTATTTTAAAGGGTTTAAAGTAATCCGTTCAACAGAACTTGCCTATATTGCTTACAAAAAGAAACTATTTGATTTAAAATATCCCAAGGTTTTGGAGGCAATGCTTTATGGGTTGAAATATCATGGTTGTTCTATTTCTGAAGAAGAAGTAAAGCAAATTGCTAAGATGTAATAAAAATATTATGTTTTTAAAACCAATTATTCTCATTATTTTAAGGGTACATAGTTCAATAGAAAAGTTTAAATATAACCCCCTCTTAATTTTCTTATGTTTTATAAAGATTTAGAAGATAGAAAGCAGAAAGTTATAAAATATATAAAAAAAAACCCTAAAGCCACATATAGAGATTTAAGAAAAGATTTACACACAAAAATATATAAAGTATATAAAAAAGGAATGTCAGAAGCATTTAAAGAAGCAGGGATTAAACCACCAAGAAGCTTTAAACACAAAACAAAAGAAGAAAATAGAAAACTTATAATTGAATATATAAAAAAAAATCCAGGGGTTGGGGGGCACACAATCGCAAAAAAGCTAAAAAGAAATCCGTCTAATTTTTTCAAAACCATTAAAAAAGCCTACAAAGAAGCAGGAATTGACTATGAGAAGTATAGACAAAACATAAAAACAAATAAATCGAAAGAAAAAAAGAGAAAAGAAATAGTGAAATTAATCAAAAAAAATCCAACTATAACTATGAAAGAAATAGAATCAAAGTTAAACATAAAACTAATCAATTATTTTTTAAGTTTTGCTGAAATTTATGAAAAAGCTGGAATTAAAAAATTAAGTCAAGGAGAAAGAATAAAAATAAGAAAGAGAAATAGAGTTATAGATTTTATAAAGAAAAATCCATTAGCCACTCAAAGAGAGATAAACAAAGCTTGTAAAACAAAAGTTCAAAGTATATTCAAAAAAAGAATATTTGAAGCTTATAAAAAAGCAGGAATTAAATATCCATTTGAAAGATTAAAATTATATGGAACTGCATTAAAAGAAATCAAAAAAAGAGCAAGAGACTTTGAAGAACAAATTGCAGTAATTTTATCAGGATATGGAAATGTTAACAGATTAGTTAAAACAAAAAGGGGGGTAGCAGATATAATATTAGAAAGAAAAAATGAAAAAGTTGTTATAGAAATTAAAGATTATCAAAATAAAGAAATATCTTTTTCACAAGTAAGGCAATTAAACAAATATTTAGAGGATTTGGATATAAACTTAGGACTGTTAATTTGCCATAAAAAACCAAAAAAAGATAGTTTTTTAATAGGTAAAAATAAAATATTTATATTAGAAAAACAAGAATTAGATAAGATTAGTAAAATTGTATAAGGGTGTGTATGTAAACGGTATACAACTCGGCTCCAGCCCGAGAATTGAGGGTTCGACTCCCTCCATGCCCATTACAAATATTTATAAATTCTCTTTTCTTAAAAAAAACATGGTTAAAAAGATTGGTGTGATTAAAAAAAAGAGCATGACAAAATCAGAATTAGAGCAGATGCTTCTTAATAATTTTGTTAATTTGCAAAAAGTTCTGACAAATTTATCTGTTAAATTTGAAGATTTATCAAATAATGTTTCTAAACTTTTGCAATTATTTGAGATTTCTGCAAAAAGTTTTGCTGAGAAATATTCAGGAAAGGCAGGAGAAAATGGAACAGATAAAGAGTTTTTGAAAAAATTGGATTCTCTTCTTGAGCAGAACAAGACAATAGCAAAAGGGATTATGCTAATGGAAGAAAAAGTAAGGCAGAGAAAAACTCCTAATCTGAGCCAAGAACAAAACAGGTATAAAGGAATATTAAGGGCAAAGCCTCTTCCAAGGTTCTGACTAACCAAAAAAAATTTAAATAATTATATTAATTTAGTAAGGCTAAATACAGTTTTTTTATAATCCTCTATTGCTTCATCATATTTACTTTTGATAGTTAAATCAACTGCTTTTTGTATCTGTTCATAACTCCATTTCCAGATTCTATCAGCTTTCGGATGTTGATTGACTAATCTTACTAATGTTGGAGCTTTTTGATAGTAAAGATGAATTAATTGTTTTCCTTGAGGTTTTTGCATCATTCTATCTCTTAACCCTCTTAAAATTTTAAGTTCAAAACAATTATCTGGCAAACCCATGTATTGTGTGCATGCTGTTGTAACATAACAACCTCCGCTTTCAAAATCATAAAAAATTTTATCAGAAATAATATCTTCTTTAGGAATGATTACTTCTTCTAATATTGTGACCCCTTCTTTCTTATAATTAACATAATAATTATTTTTATCTTCTCTGAGTTCATAAAGAGGAATCTTAAACAAACCTTTTTTAGTGGAGAACTCTCTAAAAAGAGTAGAACCAGATGCTGTTAAAAGATCTTTATCCCACTCATCTAATTTAATAGATTTGTCAGTTTTAATTTTTGTGCGTATATTTATATAATCTTCTTTTGATTTTATAAATTTTAACATGTCTATAACTTCTTTTTCTTTAACATGCCCAGAGGTATGATACTCAAAAATGTTACTTGGACGTTTTACTCGAAGAAGAGAAAATTTATCTCTTCGAAAACATTTATCTTTTATTGTTGACATAAAAAAGAGAAAAATAATGACTATAAATAATTTTTATAGGCATATGCCTATACATTTATATTCAGAAAGGGGATAATCTTTTTTTCAGCAACTCTTAAATGAAATTGATAAGTTGAATAAGAGATTCCTGCTTTTTTTGCCAAACTCTTTAAATCAATTCCTCTGGGATAATTATAATATTGATTATTAATAGCAATTTGCAAACATTTTTTTTGCTTTTCTGTAAGATTAGGAAATATATTTAAGATTTGAATGTTAGTTATTCTCTTTTGTTTAATCCAATGAAGCTTTAGATTAAATTTTTCATAAGCTTTAATTATTCTTATTAGCTTTTCTTTTTCCCAAGAAGCTAGTTCAAATATATAAGTCCCTTTTCTAGTAACTATTGCAGGTTTAATATGAAAAATCCCAGATTGATATAAAAATTTGTTAATGGGGTGTTGTTTCATATATGCTATCCCAAAATTTTCTTTGATTTCCAATTTTAAAGTCCTTTTATCTTTTTTCATATCTTTACAAAAATCTTTTAATTTTTTACTTTCCCCAATAAATAAACCAGAAGTAATAACATAAACAGCATCTTTTTTTATTTCACTTGAAATGGGATAACCAACAATACTTATTTTATGTTTTCTAGCAAGATTGCTTAATAAAGCACTTTTTCTAAATGGTATGGAAATTTTCATAACCCACATAAATGTAGGCATATATCGCTATTTAAAAAATTATCTAATTTAAAATAATCTATCAAATTTGATTTAGTAATTAGGCTCCAAAGATTTAAATAATTATATTAATTCGGTAATTCATAAGGTATTACTAATGTACAAAAACTTTATACGCGAAAGAGTACTTAAAAAACTACTGATGCTCAAGTGTTAATAAATTAGGGGATTAGTAATAATAAATTAATTATAAAACAAAAAAAGATGTCATTAAAACAAATAGGATTAGCAAAAAGAATTGATTTTCTTAGAGAATTTGTGACAGAGTTAATTGTTAATTCAGAAGAGCCAAAACTTGCTGAGAAAAAAATTAAAAAGCAGATAGAATTGGGGAAATTAAAAAAGAAATTTTTGAAACCGATTGATGAGGAAAAAAATTTTCATCCTTCATTTTTTCAAAAACCAGTTTATTCTGTCCAGAGTGAGATAGGGTTGAATTCAGGAGAGAAAAATAAAATGAATCTGAATTTTGGCAAGAGAAAACAAATCATTCACAGGATTGGAATTCCCAAAAGCAGGAGGATGCAACAACAGGTTGTTCAGCCAAAACCAATACAGAATTTATCTGTGAAAAGAAAAGCAATTGTTGAGCCAGAAGCTAAACCAAGGCCAGAAGGATTTAATTTAGGCAAACTGGAATTTTTGTTTAAAGACGCTTCAGTGCAGTCGATTGAATGTTCTGGACCTGGAAAAAATATACTTGTGAAAAAATATAATAAAGTTAATGTAACTAAGATTGTTTTAAATCAGGCAGAGATAACTGATATAATTAATAATTTTGCAGAAAATGCGAGGATTCCAATAACCGGCGGGATTCTAAAAGCAGCAGTCGGGGATTTTGTTATTTCTGCAGTAATCTCAGAATTTGTCGGAAGTAGATTTATTATCAATAAAATAACTCCTTATTCGATAATTCAAAAATAAAAGAAGGAGGAGAAAACTCCTCCCTTCACTCTTTTTGTAATCCTCTTAAAACTTTTCTTTTTTAAATGATTTAGGTGATTTAATATTTATATCAAGAAAAGAATATCCAAAACCCTATTTTAATAAATTGATATTAGAAAATATATTTAAATGGTTTTTTGCTAATGAAAATATAAAAATTAATAATCTTATGAAGTATAAGGGAGTGGGACAGAATTAGCATTTATCTATTATAAAAACTGATAATTGAAAGAATAAAATAAGAGGGTATTTGCTGATTTATAATTGAGTAACTCGTTATTATTAATCATCTTACTATATTAAACAACTATGGACTTTTCAGTTGCTGTTGACCTCTTTTTATCATAATAATCACTTTTTAATTTATATATTAATATATGCTAAAAACTATATTATTAATAACATAATCAAATAAATAGCCTGAAATTTAATTATTATCAGTAAAGAATCATTTTTAGAAAGAATCTTTAATTCTGCCCCATTATTGGGGCATAAGTTAAATTAAAAAGGCTTAATCTGTTCATAATTACTTAAAATACTATAAGATATCAGTTAAAAAAATGAAAAAACAAGATAGAATAACAAAGGTAAAACTAGGCAGATATTATAAGTTGACAAGCAGGGCTTTGGTGATTGCAAAAAAATCTGCTGTAAAAGGGAAACAAAAACAGGCAGAGGAAATTTTTTTAATGGTTGAGTGTTATCTTTCTGATGCAAAACATTTTGAAAAGCATGGGGATTATGTTGATGCATATGGCTGTTTGAATTATGCTCATGGATGGCTTGATGCTGGAGTCCGCCTCAAAATTTTTAAAGTTAAAGATAATAGATTATTTAGTGTTTAATTATCATAAAAATCCCATTATACTCCCTGCTGAAGGAGCTATTAAATTTCCCCAGATATTATTAATTAATTTGTCAGGGTTCTTAGGAATTTTTTTAATTCTACAAGAAATGAAATAATAATCTTTATCTGGGTTTATTTCTCCTTGAACAGCGAGTTCGTTAATATATTTTTTAAAAGGAGAATTTTTTTCAAGTTGTTTTTCTTCACCATTCATATACTCTCTGTGGGGTCTTGACAAAAGTTTTAATTTATCAATTAGATTTCCACTTTTCTTATTTTTTTCAATTTTATTTCTTAACCCATTTTCTCTTGGAAACTCTAATCCAATAAAGAAATTTAATCTTTTTTCTCCATTAAGATAAAAATTTGATATATGTTCTACTTTTAAATACCTCCAATTTCTTGCATCATCTAAGTTGTATCCTTTGTTTATTTTTCTAACTCTAACAGCAGATATTTGACTAAATCTTTTATTAAGATTATCTTCTAAAATAGAGTTATATTTTTTTGGATCTATTTTCATTCATTTATCATGAAGATTCCTATTAAAAATAATTGTTGTAACCTAAAATATACATTAAGGCAATCTTTAAATAAACAGATTAATTAAATTAATAAATAAAAATATCAATAACTTTACAGATATTAAGCTCTAAAAATGAGAAGCGTAAGCTATTAATAATAGAAATTAATAATTGTAAGGTGTAAGTTAAAAATAAAAAAGAGAAATATGGCAAAAAAAGTGGTGGTGATAAGTCTTGGTGGAAGTTTGATTGTTCCAAATAAAATTGATGTGGAATTTTTAGAGAAATTTAGAAAGGTTCTTGAGAGAAATAAAAAAAAATACAAATTTGTGGTGGTTTGTGGGGGTGGAAGAACTGCAAGAAATTATATTAAAGGTTTAGAAAATGAAAAAAATAAAAAAATAAAGAAAAAAGAATTTTTTCAGGGTTTATTAGGCATTGCATCAACAAGGTTAAACGCGAGATTTATGACTTATTTTTTTGGGGAAAATGCAAATAAAGGAATTCCTCATAATATGAAAGATGTAAGAAATCTTTTGAAAAAAAATGATTGTGTTTTTTGCGGAGCATTGAGATATGCTAAAAATGAAACTTCTGATGCAACTTCTGCAAAGTTAGCAAAATATTTTAAAACCAAATTTATTAATCTGACAAATGTTCAAGGACTGTATGATAAAAATCCCAAAAAATTTAGAAGTGCAAAATTTATTCCTGAAATTTCTCACAAAGATTTTCTTAAAAAGGTAAAACAAATTGAATTTAAACCAGGACAGCATTTTGTTTTAGACCAAACTGCTGCAAAAATAATCAAAAAATATAATATCACTGCTTATATTCTTGGTGGGGATTTAAAGAACCTGCAAAAAGTTTTAGATAACAAGCATTTTGTTGGGACTTGTGTAAGTGATTAAAACTTAATTAATTCCTATCGGCGTTAGTCCTTTATGGTGGTTTATTTTATGAATTTTTTGATTTCCATACCTAATATCAGCACTAGAGGTTCTTAACCCATTATCTATTGTTACTTTAAATCTTCCTTTTTTTAATTCAGATTTATTATAAAGAGCTTTTCTTAAATCTTCATCAATCTTTTTTTCTAACCCCTTCAAAACTTTTATTAAATTTTTTCTATTAAAATTATTTTGTTCTTTTCCTGATTTAGTAAAACTTTTTTCAAAATCTAGAAAATAAGCTAGATTAGAGCTGTCAGTAACCTTAAAATCATCAACAATAGCAGGCACATTTAACTCTATAAAATTAATTGGATAAGGAATTTCTTTCATTTTACCATATCCTACTGGTTTAATCTTTAGAATAGAATTTAGACCTTCTTTATTTAATTCTAACTTAAAATAATAATTTTTTTCTATTTTGGGGCGAGTTCAGAAGTTTTTTAAAGTTTAAAAATATTTTGATAATAGTGCATTGTTAAGTTAAAGGGACTTTTATAATTCTTACTTAGGATTTTGCCATAAGTTATTGTTAAGCTAATGGATACTAAAGAGAAAAAGTAAAGAAAACTTAACGATAAAATATAATCCTCAATTTTCTTTAATTGCAAATAGATTAGTTATCTCTTCTAAAGATTTGTATGCAGGTTGTTCTATAGGTAATTGTTTTAAATTTTTTATTGCTCTATCATAAATTTCATCAACTATTTCTCTAGTTTTTCTTTTCATTTCTTTACTGGTAATCATTTCCATTACTTTACAAATATCTTCTTGTAGGGGATTTTCTTTATTTAATATTTCTTCAATCCTTTGTTTACCTTTTTTATTTCCTACTTTATAAGCTAATAATAAGGGAAATCTTTTTCTTTTTTCACATAAATCAGCAAAAGCAAGTTTTCCTGTTATTTTAGGATTAATATAATCTAAAAAATCATCTCTTATTTGGCATAATCTTCCAACCTCTATTCCATAATCCCACATTGTTTTCCCTCTTTCTTCATCAACACTAGCAAGCAAACCACCAATAACAAATGGCGTTGCAATTAAAACAGATGTAGCTTCATCGACTAAATTTATATAATCACTGATAGAATATTCTGAAAATAATTTTTTCCTATGAAAATTAACTTCTAATGTGTGGCTACCATCAAGTCTTTCTGAACTTTCAGAAATCAATTTCTCCATCTTAGAATAATTTGATAAATTTCCATAATTTTCCCTTAAAATATTTCTACCACTTTCTTTTAATTTAGTACTTAAAGAATAAGCTAATGCAAGTTTTTTAGCAAATTCTTCAGGATTTTTAAAACTTTGTTTAGTTGCTCCATCAATAATATCATCAAGAGGTATGAAACCCAATAATATTGAATGGATTGAAGCCATAGCTGGAAGAATATAATCAAGATCCTTACCACCATTTATCTCGTATCCTAATTTTGTTAATACTACTCTCACATCATCCTTTCTATATCTACAATTTTTAATAAAATCTAGGGCGGATTGTTTCAGATAAGGTGTGAGTGTATCTTGTTTATAATGCTTTTTAAGAAAATCTCCTACTTGTTTACTTGTTTCGGATCTTAATGTCTCTAAATTATTGTATTTCTCTGTCATTTTAGAAAATCCTTAATTTAATCTGTAGAATACTTAACTTTTGGTCGATATTTTATGGGATTATCACTATTGTAATCTATCTGTTCTGGGTTTACTTTCTCTTCAAGTTTTACTTTATACTTTCTTATTTCTCCAAATATATCTTTTATTTCAGGTAGGAATTGTCCCATTTTATCTCCAATTATATAGTATTATATGAAGAGATAATTATTAAACTTTATGTTTGATTTTTTGGACAAAGTGAAAAGATTTATAAATATATAGTTATTATGTACAAATATGGCAATTAACTTAACAGAGAAGGATAAGGAACTATTATACGAATTAGATATTAATTGTAGACAATCTTTGAATCAGTTAGCTAAAAAACTGAGGTCTAAAAAGACAGTAATAGCTTATAGAATAAAAAGATTAGAGAATGCAGGAATCATAAGAGGGTATTACACACTTATTGACAATTTTCTTTTAGGTTATAATAGTTATAGAATTTATTTTGTTTTTCAGAATACAACTCCGAATATAAAAAAAGAAATTATTGATTATTTTGTGAAAGATAAAAGTATTTATTTTGTGGCTTCGATAGAAGGTAAGTTTGATTTAGTTGTTTGTAAATGGATCAAAAAAGTAGAAGAACTTTATTTACTTTTTAATAATGTAATGAGAAAATATAGAAGGCATATTCAATCTTACCTAATCACCCCTTATGAGTATCTGTTATTGTGGACCGAATATCTTACAAAAAAACCTAAATTTGAAAAAAGGGTTGAACAAAAATTTTCAACAGGAAAAACTATATCTATAGATAAATTAGGATTAGGAATCCTAAAAGAATTATCTTATAACGCTAAGGTTTCTATTGTTGAAATTGGAGAAAAAGTTGGTGTAATTCCAAATACTGTTAAATATAGAATAAAAAAACTAAGACAAGCAAAGATAATAAAAGCATTCAGAGCTGATATAGATTTCAATTTATTAGGATATAAATGGTTTAAAGTTGATATTAATCTTAATAACTATAATGAATATGAAAAAATTCTAAATTTTATTAAAACAAATTCAAATACATTTGTAATCGATAAATCAGTTGGTTTGACAGATATAGAAATAGAATTCCATTATAAAAATGTTCAGGAATTAAGGAATTTTTTGGATAAATTATTATTGCAATTTCCAAAATCAATAAAAAATTATAATTATATTTCTATGAGAAATATTTACAAAGTAGACTTCATGCCTAAATAAAAATATTCTTTTAAATCTTACTTAGTTTTATCAGATCTAACCATTTGTTGACTCCTAATTTTAAATCAGTAGCAAGTTCATAAGGACAGCAGTTTATAGCTTGATGTTTAGTTATGAAATTGTAGTATATTTCCATTCCTTTCATAATTGCCTTTGCACTTTCAACACTTCCTATGATAACTTAACATTTATTAATATGAAATTCTAAATAATACTATGCAAATAATTAATACTTTTAATCTTAATGAAGCAAGAAAACAGATTCAAAAATTAAAAAGAGAAAATAAGGAAATTATTGTGCAGGCTCAAGATAATGTTTTCAACAGGAAAATTTTTGAAAATTTAGATGTTGATATTGTGATTGGGCTGGAATTTCATGATAGAAAAGATAAGTTAAAACAAAGGGATTCTGGATTAAATGAAGTTTTATGCAAGTTAGCAAAAAAGAACAATATTAAAATTGGGATTGATATTGGCAGGATTAAAAAATTACCTGTGAAAGATAAAGCAGTTGTTTTATCAAGAGTGAAGCAGAATATCCAACTTTGCAGGAGGACAGAAAGTGTGATTGTCTTTTTTGGCAAGGAATTTAAAAATGAGGATGTTTTGGGTTTTTTTCAGACTCTTGGGGGTTCAACTAAACAAGGGAAATGGGCTTTGATAAAATTTAAAAATGATTAAATGCTGTTGATAATATGAAAATAAAAACTGATGAATTTTTTGAGAATTTTTTTAGTTTTAACTTTGAGTTCTTTTTTGATTAGGTGAGTCTTTTGACTTACTGTGTATTTTAATTAGAACTCACTAAATTTAAAAATGATGAAATTTAATAATAATATGGCAAAAGAGCTACAGGAAGTGATAGAATCTCTTTCACCAAACGAAAGAGCGATTATTCCTTATTTAAATGAAGGGAGTTTAGAGGGAATAAATGAAAAAGTAGATTTGAATAAAACAGCGATACTCAGGGCCTTGGAGTTTCTTTCAAATAAAAAGATAGTGAAATTGACAGCAAAAGAAGAGAAGATAATTGAGCTGGGGATTAATGGCTTGCTGTATGTTAAGCAGGGTTTGCCTGAGAGAAAGCTGATTAATATTATTGCTGAGAAAAATTCTGTTTCTTTAATGGAAGCGAAAAAACAATCTGGATTAAATGATAATGAGTTTAAGGCAGCTTTGGGAGTTCTGAAAAAAAAGGCGCTGATAAATTTAGTGAATGGGAAGATTATTCTTGCAGGAAATAAGCAAGGGATAGTGGATAAAACTTTAGAGGAGAAATTTTTGGAAACTTTGCCGAAAAGTCTTGGGAAGTTTGCTCCTGAGGAAAAATTTGCTTTTGATAATTTAAAGGCGAGGAAAAATATAATTGATGTTCAGGATAAAAAAATTATTCAGTTTTCTTTGACAGAGTTTGGGAAAAAATTAATCCTGCAAGATTTGACAAAAGCAGGTAATATGATTGAGAGTGTAACTCCTTCAATGATTAAGAGTGGTTTTTGGAAAGGCAAGAAATTTAGAAGATATGATATTATGAGTTCTGTTCCGAGGATTTCCGGCGGGAAAAGACATTTTGTAAATCAAGCAGTAGATTATGCTAAGAAAATTTGGCTGGAAATGGGATTTAAAGAAATGACAGGAAATTTAATACAATCTGGATTTTGGAATTTTGATGCTCTTTTTACAGCACAGGATCATCCTGTAAGAGAAATGCAGGATACTTTTTTTATTAAAAATAAAACAGCAAAACTTCCTGATAAAGAATTAGTTAGCAGTGTGAAAAAAGCTCATGAAAAGGGTATTAAGGGAAGCAAGGGCTGGCAATATGACTGGAAAGAGCAAGATGCCCAGAAAGTTGTTTTAAGGACGCATACAACCTGTCTTTCAGTTCAGACTTTAAAAAAGATTAAAGAGAATAATGAATTTCCTGCAAAATATTTTGCATTAGGAAAATGCTTTAGAAATGAAACAGTAGATTGGAGCCATGGTTTTGAATTTAACCAAACAGAGGGGATTGTCGTCGATGAAAATGCTAATTTCAGACAGTTATTAGGGTATTTAAAAGAGTTTTTTGCAAAAATGGGTTATGAGAAAATCAGAATTCGCCCTGGTTATTTTCCCTATACAGAACCTTCTCTTGAAATTGATATTTTTCATCCTGTTCATAAAAAATGGGTGGAGTTTGGGGGGGCTGGAATGTTTCGTCCAGAAGTTACAATCCCAATTTTTGGAAAACATATTCCTGTCCTTGCCTGGGGGCCTGGATTTGACAGAATAATTATGGAATTTTTTGGAATAAATGATTTAAGAGAGATGTATAAAAATGATATAAATAAATTAAGAGAGATGAAAATCTGGGGGAAGTGAAATGATAAAAGGAATATTTATATGTAGAGAGAAATTTTTAGGGAAATGTGAAAAAGAATGCACCCCTGATTTTGATACTAATCATCATCCTAATAATTATGACTGTCCAAATTTTACAGAGAGAATAAAAATGTATCAGTTTGAGGTGAGGGAAAAATGAACATAAAAGAAGCACAAGATAAAATAAAAGAATTTGATATGCTTAGAGGTTGGAAAGATAATTGGAATATAAAAGATTTATTATTAAATATAACTGAAGAAGGCGGAGAAATGTGGAATTTAATAAAATGGGTTGATGATGAAAAACAAAAACAAATAGTAAATGAAAATAAAGATGAAGTTAAAGATTATATAGGAGATACTTTATTTTTATTATTGAAAATAGCAAATCAAACGAAAGTTGATCCAGAACAAGCATTAAAAAATACATTAGATGAA
>JAFCCB010000044.1 GCA_017610445.1 Candidatus Dojkabacteria bacterium | reverse complement strand
TTTGCACATTATTGATACCATATCATAAATGATATGGATTTCTTCTGCATTTAAAATTAAAATCAAAAAAAATTTAAGAGGTTTATTCTAATCAAGCCTTATAATCTATTTTATTATTAAAGTTTTGTTTTTTAATTATTTTATAAGTATCCTCAATAAGTTTCATTATTCTAGGGTTATCAGTTATTTTTCTTTTAACTTCAACATGCTGAACTTTATTAGTTTTTCTTATTGCTAATGGATTTTCATTTTCCATAATTTTCTTCTTATAATAATGTTTAAAAACATTTCGCATCTCTTAAAACTATGCGCGATTGGTTTAGTGGCAGAATACTTGGTTGCCAATCAAGTGACGGGAGTTCGATTCTCCCATCGCGCATTTTTAGAGAAAAAGACGAGGAAAGAAAAATTAGAATCAAAAGATTCAAATATAACAAAAGCTTATAAATTAAAAATAGCTCAAAATATTTTTGAAGTAGGAGAAAAAGAAAACAGAGTTCTTAGAATTGTTAAAGCTAAATATGGGTTAAAAAATAAAAATTAGGTTTTCAATTTAGTTATTGAAGCTTTTGAACAAGGACTTCTTGAACCAGAAATAAGACCAGAATATTTAAAGAAATAAAAATAAATTCTTAATCAATAACATTTTTTACACTAAAGTGTGTGGTTTCAGCATCTTTTACAATCTCAATTATATAATAGAGCTTAAGATTTTATTATTACTAGTATTACATTCTAAAAGATGCAGAAAAATATATTTTAAATCTTAATAGTATTTATAAATTCAAACAGATTTTCTATGATACAAAAAGAGAAAATGGATAATGAACCTATCTTAATTTTAGCAGACCCTAATGGCAAAGCATGGGATTTTGCTCAAAAAATATATCAAAAATTAAATTCCAGCCCAAAGAGAGAAAGAAAATACAAATTAGCAGAAGTTAAGATAACCAAATTTAATGATGGTGAGATTTTCCCAAAAATTCTTGAGAATGTAAGAAAAAAAACCTGTTTTTTTATACATGATTCATCTCTGGATTCTCAGGACTGGTTTGTTTCATTATTATTTGTAAATGATGCTTTAATGAGGTCTTCTGCGAGAAAAATAAATAATATCCTTCCTTATATGAAATATAGCAGACAGGACAGAATGGCAGAACCAAGAACACCAATAAGCTCAAGTATTGTTGCTCATATGATAAATCATCTTGCATACAGAGTATTAACAACAGATTTGCATAATCCTGCAATAACAGGAACTTATAATATTCCTTTTGATAATTTAAAAGCATATCCTGTTATAATAAAACATTTAAAAAATAATTACTCTGAGTTTTTGAAAAATTCTGTTTTAGTTGCTCCTGATGTTGGAAGTGCTCAAAGAGTAAATAGTTATGCTAAAAGACTTGGATTAAATGTTGCTATAGCTAATAAAACACGGGAAAAAGCAGGTGTTGTCGGGGATATGGAAATAATAGGGGATGTTAATAATAAAAATGTAATTATTGTTGATGATATGATTGATACAGGGGGGACTTTATGCAAGGCAGCAGAAATTTTAAAAGAAAAAGGAGCAAACAAAATATGGGCTGCTGCAACTCATGGAATTTTCAGCAAAGGTGCAAAAGAAAAACTTGAAAATTCTTATTTTGAGAAAATAATTATTACAGATTCTATTCCTCAAAACAGCGAGGGTAAAATTGAAGTTATAAGTTTGGCAGATTTATTTGCAGAATCTATTTATAGAATTAGTCATGGGCAATCATTAAGCGAATTGTTTAATTAATGTTAGGTATGACATCTGGGATAAAGGAAGTTTGCGAAGCAAAAAAATAGTGAAGAGTATTTCCACTTTCGAAAATTCTTTGGTATTGTAGTTGTTGAGAATTGTCGTTGGAGTGGAAAGAGCGAGCTTTTTTGCCTTCTTTTTTTGAAAAAAAAGAAAATAGAAATAATCTCTTTGAAGAGGAGATTTTTGTTCAACGAAAGTTTTAAATAAGAGCAGTTATTCAATATATTGAGGTGTCAGGGAATGCCTTAAGTCTTTGGACATCCTGCTATGTATCCCAGTTGTGTCGAACACTGGGGATTTTTAAATGATAAAAAGAGTTTGTATTTATATTGATGGAGCTAATTTTTATGGTGGCTTGACTTCACTTAATAAAAATTTTAGTGATTTGAATTTTGATTTTGAAAATTATATCAAATATTTATGCAAGCAAAATAAATTAATACAAATATATTATTATAATGCCCATGTAAAAAAGAAGATAAATAATAAAATATGGGCTAAACAAAAAAAGCTATTTGATAGATTGCATAAAATTCCTAAATGCAAAGTTAGTTTATGTACAAGAAAATCTCGTTTAAACATTTTAGGAGAAGAATATCATACAATTAAAGGAGATGATATTTATTTGGCTTTAGATATGATTGAAGATTGTTATAATAATAAATTTGATAAAGTTATTTTAATGTCAGGTGATGGAGATTTTACAGAATTATTAAAACGAGTTAAGAAAAAAGACAAAGAAGTTGAGGTTTGCTATTTCAAAAATTGCTCTTCAAAAGTTTTGTTAAATCAAGCAAATAAAATTCATCTTATTAATAAGAAGATTACAAATAAATTTTTTTATAGAGATAAGAAAAAAACTAATAAATAGAAAGATTAATAATTTGATTTTTAATTGGTGGAACAGAATCAAGATAAATCAATAATTGAACTTGTTTATCCTTATCATCAAAACATTCTGGACAAGAATACATTTTAAATTCTGCTGTGCAAGTTTTTCCAACAGACAACTCCCTTTCATTTGGATAATGATAAGGGCAATTAAGTTTATAATTCTTATTATCCCAAGGAATAACAATCTGCCTATGATAAATTCTTTTTCCATCTCCAATACGATAAAGATACACTTTGAATATATCAAATCCTGAAAGATTTTGCTCGCCAGTATTAGTAAAATTAACCTTAAAATTAATATCTCCTTTTTCATTCAATTTGATTTTTTCAGGAGAAACACTTATCTTTAAAATATTATTTGAAACATCTTTGGGAGATAGAGATAAAATTATTCCTCTACCAATCAATAGCATAACAACGATAGTAAAAATATACCAAAATCTCTGTTCATTTTTCTTTATAGAATTTTTTTTGATTTCCTTAGAAATATTTTTATGTTCTTTATTTACACCAAGAAGTTCTTTTAACATATTTAAAATTTCTTTTAAAATATTATTGTCCTCCATTTTCAACAAAGAGATTTAACTGTTGCTTTAGGCAAACAAAACTCATCAGAATTCATTTGATTATCATTATAAGTACAACAAACTAATAATTCGTGATCTATATATCTGTTTTATTGAAGATAAAACTAACACACACTTCCTATCTGGGGCAGGTGGTCGGGGGTTTTAAAGTGTCCTTTCCTATTTTTTAACTCAACAATTTAAAGAATTTGCAATTGAAACTAACACCTTTTAATCAAACTTATTCCATCCCAGGATAACCAGCACCAGTTCCAACCGGATTATTAGAACCGCTTTTAGAAGCAAGAACATCATCAATTCTCAAAATCATAATTGCAACTTCTGCTGCAGAAGAAATCGCCTGGCTTTTAATTTTAGTCGGCTCAATAATTCCTGCCTGCAAAGCATCTTCAACTTTATTATTAAAAATATTTATCCCAGCAGATTTCTGCCCATTATCATGCTTTGATTTTAATTCAGTCAAGACATCAATCGGGTCTAAGCCGGCATTTTCAGCCAGGGTAGAAGGCACAAATTCCAGGGCATTTGCAAATTCCTGAACAGCCAACTGCTCTCTTCCAGAAAGAGTATTAGCAAATTCTTTTAACTTTCTTGATAACTCAATTTCAACTGCACCAGCACCTGCTACTATTTTTTTGTTTTTAATAACTGCTGAAACATCACCTAAGCCGTCTTTTAAAGCTCTTTCCATTTCATCAATCACGTGCTCTGTTCCGCCGTGGATTAAGATGGTTAATGCTTTTGGATTTTCACAGCCCCTTACATAAGTCATTGCCTCATCCCTATATTTTTTCTCCTCTACAATCTGCGCTTTTCCCAATTCATTTTCAGAAAGTTCATTTAAACTGCTGATTATTTTTCCCCCTGTAGCACGAGCCAAACTTTCCATGTCTGATTTGGCAACTCTTCTGCATGCGTAAATCTTTTGTTTTGCTAGATAATACTGAACAACATCATCAATTCCTTTTTGGCAGAAAATAACATTTGCCCCTGTGTTTTTTATTTTCTCAACAATCTCTTTTAAAATTAATTCTTCTCTATTAACAAATTCCTGCAATTGTTCAGGATTATTTACTGAAATTTTGGCTTCTGTTTCAGGATTTTTCATCTCTAAAGCTTCTGAAATTAAACCAATTTTAGCGCCCTCAACTTTCAAGGGCATATCAATTGAAACCCTTTCTTTGTCAATAATAATTCCTTTAATGAGTTCTGTATCTTTTATTCCTTCGCTTTTATTTTTAATAATCTTAATATCATTTAAATCAACTTCTCCCCCCTCCTGCACTTGTTTTACTGCCCTGACAATTATTCCTGCAAAATCATCTTTGACAGTTTCAGCGCCTTTTCCAGTCATTGCAGTCATTGCAACATATTTTAAAATGTCGCTTCTTTCAGAGTCAGATTCAACAGAAAGTTCATTTAAGAAACTTTTTGTTTTTTCAGCAGCAAGAGCATATCCTTTGGTTATTACAGTAGGATGAATTTTCATGTCTAATAATTTTTCTGCATTTTCCAATAATCTTCCTGCCAGCATAACTGCAGTTGTTGTTCCGTCGCCAACTTCACTTTCCTGAGTCTTTGCAATCTCAACCATCATTTTAGCAGCAGGATGTTCAATTTCCATTTCATCTAAGATAGTCACGCCGTCATTTGTAACAATAATATCTCCAACAGAATTAACAAGCATTTTATCCATTCCTTTAGGGCCTAAGGTAGTTTTAATAGCATCAGAAACAAGTTTTGCAGCAAGAATATTATTTCTCTGAGCATCTTTACCCATTGTCCTTTCAGTGCTTTCAGGCAAGATGTAGATTGGCTGTTTTTCTGTCATT
>JAFCCB010000043.1 GCA_017610445.1 Candidatus Dojkabacteria bacterium | reverse complement strand
AAAGTATGGTGGGGCGGTTCTTGCTAAAAAATCTAAAGGAGTTAAGACAGAAATTTATTGTAAAGCTATTGCACATAATTTATCTCTTGTGCAATAGAGATTTTCAACAGGGCCTAAAATATCCATAACATTTAAATATAAATAAATCTAATTTACACTATGAAAAAAACAAATAATCTCATTAGTAATTATCTTAACAAAACAAAATCTGAAATTTACACTTTTCTGATTAAAAAAATCGTTTTCTCTCCTCCAATAATAAGAAATCAGTTTTTAAAAAAATTTGAAAAAAAATTCTACAGAGATTTAGTTGAAAAAAATTTAGAATTTCCAAAAGAAGTTCAGGAAAAAAAATATGAATTTATGATTGCAATGCTTTATGGCGGATTAAGAAATCTTGATAAAAAAAATATTTCTAAAAAAACTGCAGAAAGAACAATTAACACCTTAGTAAAATATAGTTTTATACAAAAAGAATTAAACAAAAAAATCAGGGAAAAATTCAAAAAAAAATATGGGATACCTCCCCCTTCTTTTATAGTTTTGTCTCCGACAAATAAATGCAATCTGCATTGTGTTGGATGTTATGCTTCTTCAAGAACTAATGCGCCAACACTATCTTACAAAACAGTAGATAAAATATGTGATGAAGTTTACAATGAATGGGGAAACAGATTCATGACAATTTCAGGAGGAGAGCCATTTATGTATGAAAATAATGGAAAAACATTATTCGACATTTGGAAAAAATATAATGAAATGTTTTTTCTAGTTTATACTAATGGAACTTTAATAAATAAAGAAAGAGCAGAAAAATTAGCAGAACTTGGAAATGTAACACCTGCAATATCTTTAGAAGGTTTTGAAAAAGAAACAGATGAAAGAAGAGGAAAAGGAATTTTCAAGAAAATAAAAGAAGTTACAAATAATTTAAAACAAGCAGGTGCCTCATTCGGAGCGTCTGTTACAGTAACAGCAAAAAATATCAACACACTTTTAGACGACAAATTTTATGATTTTGTTTTTCAAGAGTTAGGAGCAAGTTACATATGGATGTTTCAATTAATGCCAATAGGACAGGCAAAAAACACAAAAAAATTAATGATTACTCCAGAACAAAGAGTCAAACTCTACAGAAAATGGGAATACCTGCTCAAAGAAAAAAAATATTGCATTGCTGATTTCTGGAATTCAGGAGTTCTTTCAAACGGATGTATTGCTTTTGGAAGAAGAGGAGGATATATTTACATAGACTGGAATGGAAACATAATGCCCTGTGTATTTGTCCCTTATTATCAGGATAATATTCTTGACTTGTACAAAAATAACAAAAAATTAGCAGATGCTCTTTTTTCAAAATTAATGGAAAACGGAAGAAAATGGCAGGGAGATTATGGATTAAACAACACTAAAAAACCAGACAACTGGCTAATGCCCTGCTCAATCAGAGACCATTGGCTAAATTTCCAAAAAAACATTCTCACCAAAACAAGCAAACCAGAAGACAAATATGCAGGACAAGCATTAAAATCCTCAGAATACACAAAAACCTTAAAAGAATTTGATGAAGAACTTGAAAAATTAACAAAACCAATTTGGAAAAAAGAATATTTAAAAGAAAAATAAAATGTTAAAAATTTATTTAATAAGCATAATCGCAGGATTTGTAATAGGATTTTTAACCAACTGGTTGGCTGTTTTATCTTTATTCAGGCCAAGAAAAAAATTTTTAGGTTTTCAGGGATTAATTCCAAAATATAAAAAAGAAATAAGTGAAAAAATTTCAGAAAACGCACATGTAATCCTGCCTGACACTTTTAAAAAAATTCTAAAAATTCCTTTTCTCGGAGAAAAACTCCAGACTTTTTTCAAAAACTCTGTTGCAAAAGAAATAGAAAAAATGAGCGATGATGAATTAGAAAAAATAATTAAAAATGTTGCAGATAAAGAATTGAAATTTATTGAAATTCTTGGCGGGATTATTGGAATGATTGTTGGATTATTGCAGGCAGTTTTGATTTCTTTTATTTAAAAAAGTTCAGCATACATTGTTATTGCAAGTTTCTTAAACTAAAAATTCTCATTTTATATAATCCTATTTCTCACAATAACAACAATCATTCCCTTCACTATATTTACATGTATAATCTTCTGGGCAATAGCCCCCACAAGTTGGTTTCTCTGAATCTTCACAAGGAGTTTTGCAAATTTCCTGCTCTTCACAATAAGAATCATCACAATCAATTAAATTATTGCAATTATTATCAAATCCATCAGTGCAATTTTCTATTGCACCAGGATTAATATCTGAATTAGTGTCATCACAATCAAAAATACCACAATCTCCTCCTTCAATTGCATAATAATCTCCATCATTATCAGTGCAATTTTCAATTGGTATTGAGGGTTTACAATTCCAAATACAACAATCTAATCCTTCAGCACTAAACTGTACAAAAAAACTTTCTAAGGAACCATCACAGTCTGCAGTAGCAACTTCTTCACAACTGTCACTAGTTAAAATCCAATGTTCATACCCCTCATCGCTAGCATAATCAGCACATACCTTAGTTGTATTATCACTACAACAACAAACAAAATCATATTCATAAGAACTATGTGATTCATGTGAACCACAGCATGATTCATAAAAATTACATTTACTACAATTAGCATCAAATGGACCACGATAATTTGAAAAACCCCAAGCATTACATATATCATTACAGTCAACTTCCTCAGTTAATTCACAAGAACCATTTTCACAATAAGCATAACTGCTGCCGAAATATTCTTCACAATTCACTCTTTCCATAAAATAATTATCACCTTCACAATAAAATTCACCTAAGATATAACCACCTGAACAATAATCTGAGCCAGTAATTTCCATATCACCATCTGCAAGTCCATAAATTTCGCCTCTGACTTCAGGATTAAACCCGCCATCTGTATCAGTGCAATTCAAAACATTATCCACCCATATAGAACTGTTAGAATTATTTTCTCTGTTATTTAAAAAAGAATTAGTTTTTGAAATCAAATCTTTTTTTAGATTATTAGGATTGTCTTTATTTTTAAAACTAAAATCACCTACATTAAAACTCATTTTCCCTGACACATCACAACTAATTAAATTCATCAAAATAATCCCAATAATTAAAACAACAAAATAAATAATTATCCAATTCTTGCTCATTTTCTTTTTCTTAAACAAATAATAAATCCCAACAACTGTAAAAACCAACCAAATCAAAGAATAAATCATACAGGCGAGATGATTGCAAAAATGTAATTTTATTCCAAGAGAATTCGCCCAATTATGAAAACAAGGCAAAACAAAAAAGAAAAATAAAACACCTGCAGTAATTGTCAAAATAATTTCTAAGTTAGATTTTTTATTCTTTTCATCATCAGAAAAATCTTTATTTTTTTCCTCTTTTTTCATAATACTTTTACGTAAAAATATTTTATAAACTTATCTTTAGAATAAAGTAAAGCTCGTGTAAAAAGTATTTATAGCAGATTTTAAAAATTCCTACAATCTCCAAATCTTAACATCAAAACAAAAACAAACTCACTCAAAAAGAGACAGGCCAAAAAAACCAACTGATTTGGGTTTTCTTAAAAGGAAAAAGATTTTCAGCACAATAGGAGAGCGCATTTAATGAATAGATTAAGCCTCCGCCCCCCTAACAATATCTTTATACATTATTACTTTATGTTATGAGTAGATTAATCCCAACTACAAAACTTAGGAGGATAAATTCAACCTAGGTTTTTTTCACTACTATAACTACTATATCTTATTGGATTTTGAGTTATGAAAATGAATAGATTAAACCTGCTTCAATCTCTCCCCACATTTCAATCTTAAGCCCCACATTTCAATCTTAAGCCCCACATTTCAATCTTAAGCCCCACATTTCAATCTTAAGCCCCACATAAACATTTTAATCTTTTTTAATCAGCCCATTATATTTTATGAGATATTGAAAAGTTTTAAGATTTATAACATATAAATAAGTAAAAAGAATTTGAGTTAGATATTTCTTCCCAAATTCCCACAAAACACAAGCATTTAAATAGTATCAAAATAATACTAATTGGTATTAAAAATGGACTATGAGGACTATTATGGAATTTTGAATAAAAATGTAATAAAGATACTTGAAGTTCTGAAAAAAGAAAAGCTATATTTTAACCAAATTTATGAACAAACAGGAATTAAAAGCAAGAATAATCTTCTTAAAAATCTGAATTTAATGGCTGATCTAAAAATTTTAAAAAAAGAAAAAGCAAAAGGAAATACTTTTTACAATATTAATTATGAGAACAATATGGTATTAATCCTGTTGCAATTAATAAATA
>JAFCCB010000013.1 GCA_017610445.1 Candidatus Dojkabacteria bacterium | reverse complement strand
TAGGAAAGATAATCTTATTCATTCATATGGTTTAAATAAAATAGATTGGGATGAGAAAGAGAGATTAGAAAAATTAATTGAGAAGATTCCTATTTCTTATAGAAGTCCTATGGAAGAAAGTTCTTTTAAAGCTAAAGTTATTCTTAAAAATAAAGAAATTGAGATTTATCCTAATGCAAGAGAATATAATATCTTGCCTTGGTATTTTAAGATTAACAATCTTGATGGATTAGATGATTTAATAATTGCTAGAGATGGGTTAGCTTTTAATTTTAAAGATATAAGGTTTGGTATTTATTATATTTCTACTATTTATCAAGAAAAATTAAGAAAATTTGAGAAAGCTATTAAAGAGTTTAATGGATTTTGATTTGTAGTTACTAACGAAATGTTTATAAAGGATTATGTAGTTACTAAGATATGTATATAGTAAAAAAAACAATTTCAGGCAATAATTATTATTATTTGAATAAATCAATCAGGAAAGGGAATAAAGTTAGAAGTGTGAATGTTGCTTATTTAGGTAAAGATAAAGCTGAAGCTGAGAAAAAGGCAGAACAAATTATTAAATCACTAACTTCTAAAAAAGAGATGTATGTAGATCAGAGGATTGAGCGAGTTGATGAGAGTAAGAAAAAAGTAAGTTTTGTTAGTAAATTAGTGAGAAAAAAGCTTAGTATTGAAGATTTGGCTAATTTTTGCAAAAAAAAAGGTTTTGTTTATCCTTCTGGAGAAATTTATGGTGGTTTGGGTGGTTTTTGGGATTTTGGACATAATGGAGTTGAGTTGAAAAATAATATTAAGAATCAATGGTGGAAGTTTTATGTTTGGGGTAGAGAGGATATTGTTGGAATTGACGGAGCAATAATTACAAATCCAAAAGTTTGGGAGGCATCTGGACATGTTAGCAATTTTGTTGATGTAGCTGTTGTTTGCAAGAAATGCGGTTTTAAAACTAAAATTGATAAACATGAGGTTGGGAAAGTTAAATGCGAGAAGTGTGGAGGAGGATATGAGAATAAAGGTGAGTTTAATCCAATGTTTATTACACAAGTTGGACCTGTAAAAAAAGATTCTATTAAAACTTATCTGCGTCCTGAGACAGCTCAGTTGATTTTTAGTGATTTTAAATTAGTTCAGGAAAATGCCCGTTTGCAATTACCTTTTGGAATTGCACAAATTGGAAAGAGTTTTAGAAATGAGATTTCTCCTCGGGAGTTTTTGTTTAGAAGCAGAGAATTTGAACAAATGGAAATGGAGTATTTTATTGAGGAAGGAATGAAATGCCCTTATATGGAAGAGACAAAAGGAATTGATATTTTGATTTATGATGAAAAAAAACAGAAGACAGGGAAAGAGCCAGAGTTGATAGAAATTTATCAGGCATGGAAAAAAGGGATTATTAAGACAGATTGGCATGCTTATTGGATTGCTAAAGGGTATGAATGGTTTTTGAATTTAGGGGCTAGGGCAGAGAATTTTAGAATAAGACAGCATATGCCAGATGAGAAAAGCCATTATGCTGTTGATACTTGGGATTTGGAATATAAATTCCCAATGGGATGGAG
Source organism: Candidatus Dojkabacteria bacterium (assembly GCA_017610445.1). Taxonomy (GTDB): domain Archaea; phylum Nanobdellota; class Nanobdellia; order Pacearchaeales; family GW2011-AR1; genus ARS1285. Next base: position 13,663 of record JAFCCB010000013.1, on the reverse strand, counting down.
AGAGTTGCAGGGTTTTGCTAATCGTTCTGATTTTGATTTAAAACAGCATCAGAAATATTCTAAAAAAAATATGGAGATGATTTATGAAGGCAAGAAAATTTTGCCTCATGTTGTTTGTGAACCTAGTCTTGGTGTTGAAAGAGCATTTTTAGTTTTTATGTTTGACGCATATTCACAAAATGAAAAAGGAGATATTGTTTTAAAATTAAATCCTAGGTTAGCACCGATTAAAGCAGCTGTTTTTCCGATTGTTAAAGAGCTAAAATATATTGATATAGCTAAAGCGATTGTCAGTGATTTGAGAAAAGAGTTTAATGTTATCTATGATAAGTCTGGGAGTATTGGAAGGAGATATGCAAGGAATGATGAGATTGGAACTCCTTATTGTATTACTATTGATGTAGATTCTTTGAAAAAAAAAGATGTTACAATTAGGGAGAGAGATTCTACCAAGCAGATTCGTGTTAAGATTAAGGATTTGAGAAATGTTTTGAGGGGGTTGATTGATGGTGAAGTTAAATTTATTGAAGCAGGCAGGTTAGTGGAGACAAGAGTGAAATAAAAAATTGATAATTCTATTATCATAATATTTAAAAGTATATGATTATAAATTAAAAAATGAATGTAGTAATAGAAGATAAAAAGCATGAAAAGATTAGGAAACCTTGGAAGAGTTTTCCAAATCCAGAATTTTTTAAAGAAGAAAAAGAAATGTCTTATCAACCTAATTGGTTTAAACTTCCTAAAGATGGGGGAAGAGATATTGATTTAGCTGATTATTCAAATGGAAGATGATTGTATTTTTTGTAAAATAATAAAAGGAGAAATCCCTGCTGAGAAAGTTTATGAAGATGATAATTTTATTGGTATTTTAGATATTAATCCTGAGTCAGAAGGACATACTTTGATTTTTCCTAAAAAGCATTTTGAAAGTTTTTTAGATATGCCTTCAAGTTTAGGGAGTGAGTTTGTTGATGCTATTAAAAAAGTTAGTTTGGGGTTGGTTAGGGAAGGAAAAGCAAAAGGATTTAATATTGTTTTTAATGTTTATAAGGTTGCTGGGCAGGAAGTTCCCCATGTTCATGCTCATATTATTCCAAGAAAATCTGATGATGGTTGTAAGTTAAAACTTGTTGGTGGTTTGAGAGATAAAAAGATGAGAAGTTTAAAGTAGGAATTTGATTTCAGAAACTAGCTTAACATATCAACCTTAATATCAAGATATTTTTTAATATAATATTTTATTTCATTTATCTTATGGGGATTTAGACTAACATGAATTTCTCCAGTAGATTTTTTTGCGAAAAGAAATTGTTCTTTGTTAAGTTTTTCAATAGCTTTTTTAATGATTTTAGGGTCTTCTTTTATTCCCTTAGAAGCATTTCTTAATGCAGTGTGTGAGCCTCCTATTTTTCCTTTTCTAAAAAGTTTAAATAAAATTAAAGCTTTTACAACCCCTTTTTCTATCATTATTTTTATAACAAACAAGCTTTTATAAATATTTCTATTTTCGTAATAAGAATACGAAAAACCAAAAGATATTTAAAGTATGTTTAAGTTATTAAATAAAATTTAATTTAAAATGTCAGAAAAATCTTTTTTTATAGAATATTTTGGAGACTTACCTAGAATTAGAATTATAGATTTTTTAATGGATAATTTAGTATATGACTATTCATTAGTTGAAATTGCGAAGGGGGCTGGTGTTGCATATACAACGTTGATAGACATATTTCCAGATTTGATTAGAAAAAATATAGTCAAAGAAACAAGGAAAGTAGGGAAAAGCAGAATGTATCAGCTTAACAGAGAAAATCCTGCTGTTAAAGTTATGCTAGCAGTTGATATGAAAATTTCTGAATTGGGGATTAAGGAAATGTTAAAAATTACTGTTTAACTAAAAAGGAAAATAATTATACTTACATGTTTCTGTTATCCTTAAAATATCAAAATCTCTTATTATATTTGAGAATTGTTTTCTTATGTCTGTTAAAATTTTATAAAGTTCCTCTTCATTTTGTGTTTCAAATTCTATCTCCAAATTCCATGAACCAATTAATTTAAGAAATTGAGTTGCCTTTTTGTGTTGCTGAACATATTGTTTAATCTTATTTTTAGCTTTTTGATTAAAATTTTTTGTTCTGAAAATTATTTTATAATGATTAATGATTTATATTTTGGTTTTAAAACCAAAAGCTTGCATAACCAACAACCCCTGATTTGTCTCCTGTAATGTCCCCTGAATTTTTGTATTGGATTAATTTTGGTTTTAGATTTTTAATTTTGCATAAATGAAATAAAATCATTAAAGGGGAAATTCCACAAGCATCAATTTTATTTAAGTTGTTTGTATCTAAATTTTCAATAATTTTAATTGTTTGCTTGTCATTTTTTACTGCTTTATTATAAGGCAAGAAATGTGAGAGGTCTGTTGAAAAAATATAAACTGCAGGAATTTTTGAGATTTTTTTAGCTATTTGTTTTGCCTGTTTGTTTGTTATTTCTCCAATCATTAAAGGAAGGATTTGGATTTTAGGATTGGTTTTTTGTAAAAAAGGAATTTGATTTGTTATTGAATGTTCTTGGCTGATATCTGCTTGTAAAAAGTTTGTATTGAAAAATTTGATTTTTCCTAAAGGGGTTTCCCATTTTTGTCTGTCTGAGGTTACAATATTATTTAGAGGAATATAATGTGAAGGGCCTAATATTACTGCTTTTTCTATTTTTTTATTTTGTAATAGAGAAAACGCTTTTCCTGCAATTGCTCCTGAAAATTCATAACCTGCATGTGGGACTATAATCCCTCTGGTTTTTTTTGTTACTTTTAATTCTGATTTTAAATATTTATTTAAGACAGATTCTAATTTTTGTTTATTTTCTGGATACCACATAGATAAGTTTATTTATTCTATTTTATATATCTTTTTATGAAAGAGTGTGATTTATATAAAAAAGAGAAAAATGGAGTTAGGTGTTTGGCTTGTAGCAATAAATGCTTTATTGAAAACGGAAAAACAGGAATTTGTGGCGTTAGAAAAAATATCCGTGGAAAATTATATTTATTAGTTTACGGAAAAGTTGTTTCTATGAATGTAGATGCTATTGAAAAAAAACCATTATATCATTTTTTGCCAGGGACTAAAAGTTTTTCAATAGGAACTGTTGGATGTAATTTTAGATGTGATTGGTGTCAGAATTTTGATATTTCTCAGGTTTCTAAACAAGGAGGGATTTTTGGCGAAGATATGACGCCTGAGCAAATTGTTGAAAAGGCAATTAAAACAGGCTGTAAAAGTATTTCATATACTTATAATGAACCTACAATTTTTATTGAGTTTGTAAAAGATGTTGCTAAAATTGCCAAAAAGAAAGGGCTGAAAAATGTATTGGTTACAAATGGTTATTTAAGTAAGGAGAATTTTAATTATATTTGTGATTATATAGACGCTATGAGCATTGATTTAAAATCTTTTAAAAATGAGGTTTATAAAAAATATTGCGGGGGGAGATTAAAACCTGTTTTAGATACAATTAAAAGAGCTTATAAAAAAGGAATTTGGATTGAGGTTACAACTTTAGTAATTCCTAAATTAAATGATTCTGAGAAAGAATTAGAAAAAATTTCTAAATTTATTGCTTCAATTGATAAAAATATTCCATGGCACATCTCCAGATTTTTTCCAGCATATAAAATGTTAGATAGGCAGATTACACCGATTGAGAGTTTGGAAAAAGCTTATAAAATTGGCAAGAAATATTTAAAAGAGATTCATATAGGGAATGTTTGAAAATGAAAGAACTTTTGAAACTTGCTCGTGGTAGTTTAGAAGCATATTTTAAAAATGAAAGACTGAAAGTTAGTGCGAAAATTAAGAAAAAATATTCTGATAAAAAAGCTTGTTTTGTTACTCTTAGTGAGAATAAAAAATTGAGAGGGTGTATTGGAAGTTTAAAGCCAAGACAAGAGCTTTGGAAAGATGTTGTTGAAAATTCTGTGAATGCAGGATTTCATGACTTTAGATTTTTTCCTCTTGCAGAAAAAGAATTGGGAAATATTAAGATTGAGATTTCTGTCCTGACAATTCCTAAGAGATTGGGTATTGGGGAAAAAGTTTTTGATAAAATAAACAAAAAAGTAGGGATTATTTTGAAAAAAGATGGAAAAAGTGCAACTTTTCTCCCGCAAGTTTGGGAGCAGATTTCTTCTAAAAGAAAGTTTTTAGAACAACTTAGCATAAAAGCTGGATTAAATAAAGATGATTGGAAAAATTCTGAGATTTGGTTTTATAAAGTTGAGAGTGTGAGAGAATAGTATATAAATTTTTATAAACTTCTTTTTATTATTTTATTTATGGTAGAAGGGGATGAATCTGTAAACTCTGTTGAAGAATTGCTTGAGAAATATCCTCCAAAGAGCCTTGGGAGGATTGAGCAAGAAGAGAAAGAAAAATTAAGGAAATTAAAAGAAAAATCAAAACCTCTTTCTGAATTAGTTTTTACAGAATATTTTAAGGTTAATGATGTGCTTGGAGAAAATTTTTCAGTTATTCACGATTCTGGAATAGTTGGTAATTATTCTTCTGGTTATGAAACTGGTTATATTTCAAAATTAACATTAAGCGTAACTCCTAGCACAGATATTCCTGTAAGAAAACTCAGCTTTCAAGGAAATGCAGATGTTAAAGCAGGAGATTTTATTTCTGTCAAAATTCCAAGATATAAAATAAAAGAAATAGAGGATAAAAGAATTATGATGGATATACCTGAGAAACTTTATTTTGACAGGGACTGGAAAGGAAAAGAATCTGCGATTGAGATAAAAATTTTTGAATCTGATGGAGGAAGATTTTTAAGGACAGATAGGGCAGTAGATTATCATAAGTTTATGCGTGATTAATTCTAAAGTTTTTTATAACTAATCTAGATAAGAATTACAAAAACTTTTTTAAGAAGGATTTTTTGTTTAGTTATTTAAGTTGTTCAAATAGACTATTGTTTTATTTCTTAGAGTTATTTAATCTTTTTTATTTATAATTTTATAAGCGATTATTCCAAAGATTATTAGGATTGCGATTAAAGAGATGAATACAATTGTTTTGTTTTCAAAATTTATTACTATTCCTTGTGTTACTAAAATGCCACCTGTTGCCAAGCCTGTTAGCTGGATCATATTTTCTTTTGCAAATAATCCAATTAATAAAAGAATGAATCCTATTCCTGCGAAGATGTAATATCTTATTTGGTTGTAGGGTTTTAATGCTTTTTGGTATTCTTTTTCGCATTGTTTGTAATAATTACAATATTCTCTTTCCCATGTTCCTCCTTCTGCTTCACAGGATGTTTGATTTTGGGTTATTGGTTTTGGAGCTGTTTCAATATCTCCGCAGTATTTGCTGTATTCTGGTTTGTTTAAAAATAATGAAGTTCCGACATTTACTAAAGATATAATTATGACTGTGAGAATTATACTTACAATAATTGTTAATGCTAATTTATTTGTCATAGGGATTATAGGGGATTGTTATTTATAAATTTGTTGAAATGGCTCTGGGGAGAGTTAAACTCCCGACCTCCTGCTTATGAGACAAGCGCTCTATCGCTGAGCTACAGAGCCGAAATTAGAAGTTAATTTTGGTTTAAAAAGTTAATGAATAGCAACTATTAAAAACAAGAGATTCTTACAGGTTATATGGAATTAACAGATTTAGCAGGAGGGGTTATTGGTGAAAATAATATTTTAAATTTGTCAAATTTTTCTCCGGAAATTGTTTCTAAAATTAGTGGGTTAATTATTGTGCTGAAAACAGCAGGGATTATTTTTATTGGTTATCTTATTTTTTTAATTATTAAAGGAATTCTTAATTACAGGAGAAACAAAAAAATAAGTAAAATGTATTATAAGATTAATGAGATTGATAAGAAACTTGATGTTTTGTTGGGTGAGGAGAAGATTAAAGTTCATAAAAAAGGAAATAAAAAAAGAAAGAAAAAATAATTATTCTGCTGTTTTGACAATGATTTTTTCTAATTGAGAATTTTCTGTCTTTTTTTGGAGTTCTATTTCTTGGATACTTCCTTCAGACAAATAGAATATTGATTCTGTATCATAAGAATTTTTTATTCTGTTGTTCTCATTGTATTGTTCCATTTTTTACTTCTATTTTCACTTTATTATTTTTTGATGTTATTTAGTTAAAGTGAAAACACTTGCCCCCTTACATTTAATTAAAAAGAGTCTAAAACCAATTTAAAAAGAGTCCAGAAAATTATGTCAGAATTGTAAAGTATCTCAGGACCCTATTGTTTTAGCAATAGACTCCTTTAAAGATAGCAATAGCTAATTTAGTTCTTGTAAATCCAAGCCATAAATTAGTTGTTTGCATATTAATTTTAAGTGTGAGAAGTATTTAAATTTTTCTGTGGTTTTAAAAGGCAGGGAAGTTTTAATTATTTCTTTTTATATCTAAATTTCTTATTATAAGCTGGATGATTAATAATATCAAGAACAAAAGCAATTACTTCTATTTTTGTTTCTCCTTTAGTTAATGTATACAGCATTCTCCAAAAATTAGGTAGCTCTACCCTAAATAGATTTCTAACTCCATATTTTTTAACATATTCCTCTGGGATTAATTTTTTGGAAATTGGGTTGCCAAAATGAGGGTTTTGTTTTATTAATTCTATTTTTTGATTTAGAGATTTAAGAATCATTCTTTCTTGTTTTGAATCTGGAGATTCTTTATTAAGAAATCTATAAACTTCTTTTGCCTCTGAAGAAAGGATAACCCTTATTTGTTTCATATTTCTAAACCCTTAGCTATAGCTTTTTTTAAGTTTGGATTAGGATTATGAATCCATGTTATTCCTCTAATTGTTACAAGGATTTTATTACTTTCTTCTAAATATAAGAGGATAAGCATAAGGGTGTTGTGATTTACTTGTCTTGGCAATTTTCTCTTAAGCTCCGCTACTGTAATAACACTCTCATTTATATTTCTTAAAGTTTTTTCTACCATAATCACAGTATTAAGAGTTGGCCAATGTTTTAGTTTATGTCTTTGTTTTTGCATTTTATATATTGATAAATAATAGTTATTTACTTGTAACTATTAAATATATATTAGTATTTAAATGTTTTGTTCAAAGATTCTGTAAGTTGTAGAAAGTTTTAAAAAGAAAGAAATTATAGTAAAATTGCCTTAGGGAAAGAGAGTTCTGTGATAAATTAAAATGGAAAAAACAGATAAGCTTTCATTGGAAGAAATGCTCAAATTAGCAAAAAAAGTAAAAACCTGGAAATCTATGGAGGATTCATATGGAATTAAAGGAATTGAAGGAAATATTGATAGTATGCATATTTATATTTTTTCCCCTAGTCTTCTTTTTAATTCACTATTTAGAGGGCAAATTTCTATACAAAACACTGATTATAGTGATGTAATAGGAAGCTATAGAGGATTTAGTAGGAGACTAAGAAAATTTCTGTATGATACTATCCCAGAAATTAAAAATGAGGAAATATTAATAAAGAATAAAAGGATTAAGAAAGGAATAGATTATGTAAGAGATTTAATTAAGTAATTTTTTCATAAAGCTGGTCTGAGCAAATCACACTTAACTTATTCTTTTTCCAAATGAATTTCAATTGCAGAAACATGAATTCTTTTTCCTTCTCTGTTTTCAAATTCTTCGCTTGAAATTTTTATGTCTTTGACTTTTATGTTTTCTTCTTTTAGGAAAGTTCTTCTTGCGACTTCTACAATATCAACTGCCTTGCTTATGAATTTTCCTCTTGCAGAGACGATTACTTCTTTCTGCCCTTTATTTTTGAACTGCATTACAACTCCTGTAACATAATTCATAAAGGGTTTTATTCCGACGAAAATTGTGTTATCTTTGTCTAAAATCTCTTTGTTTTCTGAAGGTTTTGATTTCTCTTCAAATTGTTTTTTAGAAGCATCTTCTTTTTGATTAATCTGCCCTGTTTTTTGTTTTGTTTCTTGTTCTTCTTTGTTTTCCTGCTTTTCTGTTTCTTCTTGCATTTTCTGTTAGTATCACTTATTTTTCTTTTTTAATCTTGCTATGTATCCTGCAATCTGATTTCTTATTTTTTTGCTGGGCATTAAGTTTTTAAGTATTTTTTTATTTTGTTCGAAATTTTCATTAAATTTATTTTCTTTTTTTAAAAGGGTATTTGCAGTTCTTTTGACGAGTTTTGATTTTATTCTTCCCATATTATTGATGTTAAATTGAATTTTAGGTTTTTAAAGATTATTGTTTGTATTTTTCTGATGTTTTTCGGATTCTCGCATAAATCTCATTTAAGGTTGTTCTATAATCCTCATTTATATTTTGTTGTGTTTCAACATCTTTTTCTAATTTTGAGATTCTTTCTTGAGAATTTTGTAATTCATCACTTAATCTAGATGCTTCTTTATTTAAAGAATCTGTTCTTTGTTTATATACCCTATGTATTTTTTTAGCGTATTGTTCAGGAGCCTGTTTATAATCAGGTTTAGGTGCCTTATAAATAATTCTCCAGATTTTCCAGGTTTTTCTAAATTTTAGAATTTTAGCGCCAGATAACCCCCAAATTCCTTTTTTTAAGATATTTTCTGTTTGAACATAAGTTGAATCTTTTTCTCCTTGTTTTGTTTCTTCTTCTGATCGTATCCCAGCAGTATCCCCCTTTGAATTATCTTCCATCTTTATTTTATTAATCTTGTATTTAAAAGAATTTATGTGATTGTTTATATTTTTTTAATTTTTAATATTGAGTAATATTTTTTTGCAAATTCTATTGCTTTTTTACTTAGCTTTCCTGTGCAAACCATAAGTGCAGGAAGAGGGATTTTCTGAGCATTTGATAAAAGTTTTTTTAAGTCTGTTTCTGAAATCTTTTTTTTATTTTTTGCTTGTGCAAAAAAGTTGATTGGGCCTAATTCTGATTTTATTTGTAATATACAGTTATATTCTTTTAATTTATAATCTTTTTCTTCTAAGATTGTAAATCTGTTTAAAATTTGGATTACTTTTTTTACAAAATCTGATTTTGGTTTTTCTTTCTTTGGTTTTTCTTTTTTTATTATTAATGGGTTTTCGAATTCTGTTAATGTTTTTTTAATAATTTGTGTTTGGAGTTTTATTGGTTTTTGGATTTTTGGGGGTTTTTCTTTCTTTGGTTTTATTTTTTTTATTTCTGATTCAGGGATTGAAACATATCTCCAGAATATTTCATTATTTTTTTTAAATCCTTTTGCGAAATCTCTGATGCTTCTTAAGGCAACCCTAATTGGAGGGGTTTGTTCAGAATCTTTTAGGATTTTATTTTTTTTAAGCAGGAAAAAAGCTTCTATTTCTTTTGGATGGAGAAATTTGTGAAATTTTTCAAGTTGTTCTTCCTGTTCCTGTAGAAAATACAGATGAGAGCCTCCGACTTTTAAATGACTTATTTTTATCCTTTTTTCGTTTAATAATTCTGATAAAAAAGCAGAAATGAATAAAGAATTTAAACCTGTTTGTTTTGCTATTTGTATTGGCAGGCTCGGGCCTTTGTTTTTTATAATTTCAATTATTTTTTCATGAATTTTATTTGATTCCATATTAATTTAAATTATTTAGATTAATAAAAATGATTATTGAGCATTATATTCTTTGTAGAAATAAGGATATTAAAAAGATTATGTATAAAGAAAGCAGAATAAATCCCTTGTATTTTTTGATTTTTAAGTCTTTTTTTATGAACAGAAGGAAAAGAGTAGTTATTATAAACATGAAAGGAATAGTATAATATAGGGTGAGTTTTGGAATTGACAGAGGATTTATTATTGAAGAGATTCCAAGGATTAAGAGGATATTTGCTATGCAACTTCCGATTATGTTTCCTAAGGCAAGTTCTTTTACTCCTTTTTTTACAGCAGAAATAGATATGCTTAGTTCTGGCAATGAGGTGCCGATTGCTATTATGCTTAGTCCGATTATATTTTTGGAGATATTAAATAGATTTGCGAAAAATATTGTTTTATCTACGATAAGTTTTGCCCCGAGTAAGATTGACAACCCGCTTGTTATTAAAATTATTATATCTATTATTATACCTTTTTTGATTTTTTTCCTTTTGTGTTTTATAAATTCTTTTTTTATTAAGTTTAAATAGCTTAAATTTAAAAAATATCTTGTGAATTGGTTTGTGGATTTTTTTTCTGTGATTTTTTGTTTTGATTTGTATGTGTAAACTGAATATATAAGATAAAGTAGCATGAAAAGTAGCCCTTCTGTTTTTGAGATTATCTGATTAATTATTAAAATGATGAGCAGAAGTTCTATAAGAATTAGAATTTTTCCGTCTTTGTTTACCCTCTGTTTTTTTGTTTTTATTGCAGTCATCAAAGCAATTATCCCTCCGACTAAACCAATGTTGGCTATGTTTGAACCAATTATTGTTCCAATAATAATATTACCCTGATTTTTTATTGAAGCAAAGATACATGATATAAGTTCTGGCAGGGAAGTTCCTACTGCAACTATTGTTAATCCAATTACAAAATTAGAAACTCCTAATTTTTTCGCCAGTTTTGATGAAACTTTAACAAATAAATCTGAACCTTCAATTAAGAAAATAAATCCTAAAACAAATAAGATAATTTCCAGCAACATTTTCCCTTTTATTATTGAAAGAGTTTAATTATTTAAAACTAACTAAAAGGTAATGCTTAAAAATAAAGAATTACTGTTAGAGATATGGTTAATTTTAAACACCCTAAAAAATTGAAGATTTTTTGGACCCCAAAAAGCAAAGCTTTTTTTGGGATAGAAAAAAAGTGGCAGGAGAGGTGGGAGAAAGCGAAGTGTTTTCAGGTTGTTGAGAGAAGCAGGAGAAAGAAATTTTATGTTTTGGAAATGTTTCCTTATCCTTCTGGAAGCGGGCTGCATTTAGGACATGCTTTTAATTATACTATCGGAGATATTTTTGCGCGTTTTAAAAGGATGCAGGGCTTTAATGTTTTGTATCCCATGGGTTATGATTCTTTAGGTTTGCCTGCTGAAAATGCTGCAATAAAAAAAGGAATTCATCCAAAAAAATATACTGAGAAGTCAATTAAAAATTTTATGAAACAGCAGAAATTATTGGGTTTAAGTTATGACTGGAGCAGATTGATTAATACAAGTAATGCTGATTATCATAAATGGGACCAGTGGATTTTTTTGAAAATGCTTGAAAAAGGGCTTGCTTACAAAAAAGAAAGTTCTGTTAATTGGTGTCCAAAATGCAAAAGTGTTCTTGCAAATGAGCAGGTTCATAATGGAAAATGCTGGATACATAAAGAGGTTAGTGTTCAAATTAAGCATTTAAATCAGTGGTATTTTAAAATTACAGATTATAAAGAGGAGTTAAATGATTTTTCTGAATTAGATGGGTGGGGTGATAGAATTAAAAAACTTCAGAAAAACTGGATTGGGAAAAGTTTTGGGAGTGAGATTGATTTTGAAATCATCAAAACCAAAGGTTTTTCTGACATTAATGGAAAGAAGTGGAAAATTTTTACAACCCGCCCAGATACTATTTATGGCGTGACTTTTATGGTTATCTCTGCACAGCATCCTGAGTTAATGGAGTTGGTTAGTGATGAACAGAAAAAAGATGTTGAGAAATTTTTAAAGAAGATAAAATCTGTTTCAGAGAAAGAAATAAGTGATTTGGAAAAGCAAGGAGTTTTTACAGGAAGTTATGCAATTAATCCTGTTAATAATGAGAGGATTCCGGTTTATGCTGGAAATTTTGTTGTTGCTGATTATGGGAGCGGGATGGTGATGGCTGTTCCTGCGCATGATGAAAGAGATTTTCAGTTTGCTAAGAAATATGGAATTGAAATCAAGGAAGTGATTAAGGGTGGTAATATTAAAGAAAGGGCTTTTACAGGCAAGGGTGTTTTAATTAATTCTGGCAGGTTTAATGGTTTGAAAAGTGAAAGAGCAAAGGAAGAAATTATTAAATTTTTACAAAAGAAAAAGATTGGCAGGAAGACAATACAATATCGGCTTAGGGATTGGCTGATTTCAAGGCAGAGATATTGGGGTGTTCCTATTCCAATTATTTATTGTGAGAAATGCGGGGCAGTTCCTGTTCCTGAAAAAAATCTGCCTGTTAAATTACCTGAGAAAATTAAATTTGGAAAGGGAAATCCTTTGAAAAGTGCTGAAAAATGGATGAATGTCAAGTGCCCAAGGTGTGGAGGGGCTGGGAAAAGAGAGACAGATACTATGGATACTTTTGTAAATTCTTCATGGTATTATTTAAGATATTGTGATAATAAGAATAATAAAGAAATTTTTAACAAGGGAAAAGTTGATTATTGGTGTCCTGTTGATTTATATGTTGGAGGCAAAGAGCATGCTTGCATGCATTTAATTTATGTTAGGTTTTATACAAAGTTTTTGAGAGATTTGGGTTTGCTAAAATTTAATGAGCCAGCTGTGAGATTGTTTAATCAGGGAATGTTGCATGCAGAAGACGGAAACAAAATGTCAAAATCTTTGGGAAATGTTATTAATCCTCTGGATATGATTAAGAAATATTCTACAGACACCCTACGATTATTTTTAGTTTCTGTTGCAAGTCCTGATAGTGATTTTAGCTGGAGTGAAAAAGGAATGCAGGGAAGTTTTAAATTTATAAATAAAGTTTGGGATTATTTTAAAAAAGTTAAGATTGGGAAATCTTCTAAAAGAATTGAGAGCAAGATTAATAAGACAATTAAAAAAGTTACAGAGGATATTGAGGATTTAAGATATAATTTAGGGATTATTAAATTAAGGAGTTTGTTTGATGAGTTTGAAGATGAAATTTCAAAAAAAGATGCTGAGAGTTTTTTGAAAATGTTTAGTGTTTTTTGCCCGCATATTTGCGAGGAATTATGGGAAAAGATTAGAGGAAAAGGGTTTATTAGTTTAAGTGATTGGGCTGTTGCTGATGAAAGAAAGATTGACAAAAAACTGGAAAAACAAGAAGAGCAAATTTTTAAACTTGTAGAAGATATTAATAATATTCTGAGGATTGTTCAGGGAAAAGGAAAGAAAATTAAGAGATGTTATGTTTATGTTCTGCCTAATGCAAATATGATCCAGAGGGTAAATCTAAAAGAGCAAAGTTTGAGAAGCCGGCAATTTATATTGAGTAAAAATATTGTTTATTTTTTAATTAATGTATAAGTTAGAAATACCTGCCAAAAGCTAAACTGAAAATTAGTTCTAAATTAAAATTTAGAAGACAAGCTAATCTAAATCTCTTTATTTTTGATATTGATAATCTTTTATCTAATCTGTTCATCTTCATAACTAAAAATGTTTGTAGTTATTGATAAAGTGAAAACTTAAGTTATTGGAAATCCCTAAGTTTATGTATAAAAAAGCAGGATATATCTCTGGATAACACATTATTTTTTATTAGTAAGATTTATTAAAGCAGATATGTTTTGTAATAAGAAAGAGGCATTAAATGAAAATAGCTATTAATGGTTTAGGGAGAATTGGGCGTGCAGTGCTGAAAATCGCTCTGGAAAAAAATGTTAATGTGGTTGCTGTTAATGATTTGATAGATACAAAAACATTAGCTTATTTAATGAAATATGATTCTGTTTACGGAAATTATGACAAGAAAGTTGAG
>JAFCCB010000042.1 GCA_017610445.1 Candidatus Dojkabacteria bacterium | reverse complement strand
GCATTTGCAGTATTCAATTTATATTCTTTGTCTTTTTTATTTAAAATATTTTGAATTCTTGCAAAACTTGATTGTCTTACAATGTCATCTTCAGGAAATTTCAAAACAGATTGCATTTCCTGAGCAGTATTTCCATTAGCACCCTCATAAGTCATTGCCAAAGCAGTAGAAATACTATAAGGAGAAAAAAACACATTTTTATTATCATTTTCAGGTTCATTATTAAATTTATTATATAAATCAAATGCAAATTCATTATTTCCATTAATTGTTTGGGCAATTCCTTCAGTAGTTGCCTGTCCGTCTTCTAAATTAATTTCAGCATTTATTGGAAAAATTAAAAATCCAGAGATTACTAAGATTATTAAAATTCCTACTCCAATAATTATTTTATTATCCATATTTTCTTTGAATAAAACTTCTATTTAAATGCTTTTATAACTTCTAAAACTTTTGAAGTTATGTGGAGATTTATAAAGTATTTAATCTTAAAATTTTTTATGGAAGATAAATTTATTTTAATGGGATTAAATGATAAAAATTCAAAATATGTAGCAGATGCTTTGAAAAGTAAAACCTGTAAAAAAATATTAGATTTGCTCGCAGAAACAAAAGAAGCAAGTGAAAAAGATATTTCAGATGCTTTGGATATGCCGATTAATACTATTGAATATAATTTGAAAAAATTAATTAAATCAAAATTAGTAGAAAAAACAAAGAACTTTTTTTGGAGTGTTAAAGGAAAGAAAATTGATATGTATAAATTAGCAAGAAAACATATTATTATAAGCCCAAACAAAACTCCAAGTTTAAGTTATCTTAAGCAAATTCTTCCAATTGTTTTTATTTCAGGAATTTTTTTAATATTTATTAAATATATTTTACAGATAAGTTTTTTGGCTACTAATGCTGGTTCAGTAAAATCCTCTTTAGAAGCAACAGCAACTTTAATAACAGAACCCCAAACTTCAATATCATTATTAGATAAATTATTAATGTTGCCTTATTGGAGTTGGTTTTTAATTGGAGCAAGTTTAGGAATTATAATAATCTTTTTAATAAGAAAATATAAGTCTGAAAAATTCATTAAATAATTTTTTCATCAAACCAATTTAATTTTTTATTTTTAGTTAAATTTAAAACTATCAATTTCTTTAGTTATTTATGAAAAAAAGAGGAAGAAGATCTAAATACAATCCTAGAACTAAAAAGGATTTTAAGTTTTATTCAAAGAAATTTATTTTCTGGTTTATTATTTATGTTGTATCAATCTTTATACTTAATCTAATCTTTAAAGAAACTAAGATATTTCAAGCAAAAATGGGATATTATCTAATAATGGGTTTTCTTTTAGTTATAATCTCTGGGATTGTATATTCTGCATCAAAACATAAAAAGTTTAGGTTTAAGGGAATTGTTCTTTGGGGTTTTTTATATTCAATAGTTTTTGGTTTAGTAGATTTTATTCTAAATAAAATTCCAATTCAAATTAATCTAACTTATGATAAATATATTTTTCTTGTAGTTTTCTCTATTATCTTTACAATAATTTTAATGTTTTTAAGAAGAATGAAAATTGGACCACTTAAAATTGGAAGGGCAAGAATGAATTCTCAAATATTTACTGGAATAATATTATTAGTTCTGGGTATTGTTATTTGGAGATTCTCATATACTATCTTTGTGGGGTGGTTTAATTGGGCAGAAGGTATGGCTTGGAGTTGGTTAATAGGGTTAGGTTTGATTATTGCAGGATTTTTAACACTAATAGCTTGGTGGAGAAATAATGTTTCTATGCTTACAACAAAACATACAGTTAAGTGGAAATAAGCAAACCTTGAAGATTAAAGATTAGTTTATAATTCAGGATTTCAGAAAAATTTTTAATTTTTTAAAGAAAATAGACTTTTATCTCTTTCAATATCATTATTAGATAAATTATTAATGTTGCCTTATTGGAGTTGGTTTTTAATTGGGGCAAGTTTAGGAATTATAATTATATTAATAATAAAAAAATATAAGTCTGAAAAATTCATTAAATAATTTTTTCATCAAACCAATTTAATTTTTTATTTTTAGGAAGTTGTTTTATATAATACTCAGACTTGCAGGCATCAGATTGATTAATACATTTTTTAGTTTTTAATAATTTTTTAAGTCCTTTTCTATAAACATATTTGCTTCCTGTTCCATTAGAATGTGCTTTCATTCTTTTATTGATATCATTTGCAATTCCTGTATAAAATGAACCATCCATACATTCAAGAATATAAACATACCAAGGTTTTTCTTTTTGCATGTTTATCTTTATAATTATTATTATATAGAATTGTTGGTTTAAGAATTATTAGTTTAATATAGAATTAGAAAAAACTATTAAGAAAATGATTAAAGAAGGCAAGGAAATAATGCCAATGTTAATGTTTTTGTATAAAGAAGGTTAGGGTTTTGGGCTATTTAATGGAAGATCTTTATTTATATTATTTATCAGCATAAAATCTTTTTAGCCCAAAAATCCGAACACTTTTGTATGGCGTTCAGCAGGGGCATACCACCATCTTGGCACCAAGGTGGGACGGATTTTTTATAGGTAATTTTATAACAACTATTTATCTAAATAATTTATGCCAAAAGAAAAAGAAGTGAAAACTATTGAAGATAAGAAAGAGATAGAAAGAATAATAAGGGATAAAATTGAGGGAAAGAAACTTATTTTTACAGATTGGTATAAAATTGGAATAATGAGGAAAGGTATTTCTGAAAAAAAATTTAATGAAATTTTTCCTCAATTTGATAAAGTTTTTGCAATTGAAACTGAAACCTTAAGGAAAGGAGATAAGGGCTATGAACTTTTTTATAAATTTAGTAATAACACCCAATATTCTATTGGGACAATCCCAAAGAAAAATAAATTATTAGTAATTCATTTAATAGAATATAAAAGAAAATTAGAAAAAAGATTTAAGAAATTTATGCAGTAATTAATATTTCTTCTTTAGTAGGTATTGAGTAAGGAATTTCTTCTGAATTATTTTTTCCAGATAAAAGAACCCTCATTATAAATCCTCCTCTAATTTGTTGCACTATTATACTAGCATTTGTTAGGGTTTTAAGAATTTCAAAATTTTTCTTCATCGACTTTAAATAATCTGAAACATTTCTTATTTCTATATTAGCTATTCTATTCTTTGTAGTGATATCTAAAATAAGATTTAATATCTTAACACTTCCATAAACTTTTTCATCTTCTTTAAGTTTATTGAATATCATTAAACGATCTAAATTTTCATCATACATAAAATTCTTTTCTACCATCTTATTACTAGTAATTTGTAATAATATTTAAATCTTTGGTGTATGAAAGTAAGCAGGCTTGGAGCAATATTAAGCTTAAAAGAGAATTAATTAATGAATTTCCTCAGCTTAAAGAAAAGCGAGCAAATTTCTTTTATGAGCTTATGTTTTGCAGAACTTCTGAAGATCTTAACAAAGCCCTAAAAGAGTTATCTAAAAAAGGAGAGATTACGCCTATTTTGATGTTTTTGTTTAGGGAGGGTTAAATATTTCTTTCACATAATCCTGTTTGATTATAACAAATAGGAAAACCCTTCATTGATCTTGGTAGATAAGCATGATGCCCCCATCTATCTTTATGTTTATTAGTTACATCCAGGCCCTTTATAGAATCATCTACCACAATATCAACCCCTATAAATGGAATAATTTTTTGAAATTTTGGAGGGAATAATGATCTTTTTTGTATCTTTATTTTCTGGGCTATTCTCCATGGAATATACTGGTAAACACGAATAGAATCAACATCTGTATGTAAATTTCCTCCAATAAGAATATTATTCTTTCTTTTTCCATTAAGTATTAAATTAATTCCTTCTTCAAGTTCTTTTCTAAAATAATTTCCAGATTGTTTATGTGCAAAAAACCATTCTAAATGGTGTTTAAAAAAGTCATTTTCTTTAAGCTCTTTTATAGTATGTTGGTATGCTTCCTCAAATCGAGGGTCTGCAAATGTTTTATATATTAAATCTGTAGTTATTTTACCCATTCTATTCTTTATTTTGTTATATATTTAAGAATTATGGTGGTATATCCAATCAATCTCGACAAGATTTATTTTGATGTTCTTGTAGGAGGGATTAAGGTGTCTCATGATTACAATAAAATTTATATTCTAAATGTTAGTAAAGATTTCAAAGTGATAAAGATATTTTATTGATATTTAAAAATTCTCCAAAAAAATCTCTTGGTTCAATTGAAGAGATTCTTAGCAAAATGAAGTTTAATGAGAGTTATAATTTTGTTCCAATTCCAAAAACTGTTTTTGATAAAGCAGAAGAAAATAAATACGCATTTAGTAATAGATTTAGAAGCAAAATTCTTTTCGGTGAAGATATTATTAAAAATACTAAGCTTCCCGACCAAGATTCTACAAAAGAGATGTATGAAAGGGAAATTGAAAAAGTCATACATAAATTACAATTTGGATTAACAAATTCTTCACATTGGTCTGTTAATAAAGTTAGAGATAAATTTTGGAAGCAATTTAAGCATGCCTTCATGTATTTAGCAATTAAAGATTATTATGATACACAAGATTATCCAAGAACAAGAAAAGAAATTACTAAGAGAATACAATCTAAAGAGATTGATATTGTTTTTAGAGTTCTTCATTCTATAGACCAACAACCGAAAGGAGAGATAATTAAATCTGCTAGAGGACTTCTTTTTTATTTAGAATCTAGTGATTAAGAGAGGCTTTAGAGTATTGGGGTTAAATCTTATTTTGATGTTTTTGTATAAGAATGAATAAATAGTTTTTAGAATTATCGTTTATCCGAACTCTTTTTCCCTTTTATTGTTGGGTTTGTGTTAATCTTTTGACCTTTTTACTGTTTCTAATAAAGAGTTTTCAAGTTCGCCTGGGTTTATCTTTAATTTTTCAGCAACATTTTGCGGAATTTCCTTAACCATTTCTTGTATTCCTTCACCAAATTCCCCAATTCCAGGCATTGCAATTCTTCTTCCACCACCAATTTCT
>JAFCCB010000041.1 GCA_017610445.1 Candidatus Dojkabacteria bacterium | reverse complement strand
TTTATTCCTTTAGGAATTTACGACTGGCTGAAAATAATTATCATAGGATTAATTGGATTTTTTGTTATTGAAGGATATAAGTTTGTTTCTAAGAGGAAAAATAAGTTATAAATGTTTTTTACAGGATGTAAATAGAGATAAAGTTCTGTTACCAGGATGTTAAGTGAAATTTTTGAGAATGCCCAGTATGATAAATTCAATATTTGAATTTAAGAAATAGGAAATAATATTTTTTCTCCTACCCAATAGGAGAAGTTGTTGCTCTGTCCTTCGGACAATTTGCTAAAACTTCGTTTTAGGATTTAATTTGTCGGGACTCTAAGATAATCTTAAAAACCTTGATTCCATTTACTTTTTATGAAGAAAAAAACAAAAATTATTATTTACTCTATATCTGGAATATTTTTATTTTTACTTTTAGCTTTTTTATATATTGGTTTTATTTATAAATATTCAGAATTTACATTTAATTTTTATGTTGAAGAAACTGGAGAAAAATTAAATGGCGAATTATTTATTAATGATGTTTCTTTTGGAAGAACTGAAGAAGGCAGAATGACAATTCCTGTTGAAAATTTAAGTATTACTTCTTTTGAATTTAGAACTACTTATGGAGAAGATTCTTTCAATTTTCCTTATAATTTTTCTCAAGAGTTTTTAGAATGGGGAGAACACGATTTTATTGTCTATGAAGAACAACTAAAACCCAAGAAAATAAAATTTATTTTTTATGACAATAAAACAGATTGTAAATTGAATGGAAAAATTTATATCAATGATGTTTTATTGGGAGAAACCAAAGAAGGAATTTTTGTTCTGACAGAAAGTGAGTATAAACAAAAATTCAAAACAAATTCAACACTTTATATTTTTGGAAGAACAGATTTTTGTTTTGGAGATGATAAAAATTTGCCTTTTGTAGAATATTGGACTATTCACGATTTGCAATATTCTTTTGATAATTATGAAGATTTAGATTTTGAAATGGATTTAGACCCTCGTTGGCCTAAATACTCTATTGAAATGCAAGATTTTGTTCGACCAGAAGAAACTACATCTTATTTAAAAGATAATTTAAGAAAATATTTCAAAAATAATACCTGGGAAGATTTAGATAAAATCGCTAGTTATATGAGAATTTCTTATATTTCCGATTGGAACAGATTCAAAAAAGCAGAATATTGGCAAACCCCTACAGAGACATTAAAAATAAAAATGGGTGATTGCGAAGATTGGGCAGTTACAACCCTTTCATTGATGAGAGCTTACAATGATTCTATCGATTGTTATAACATTCTATGGCCTACACACATTAGTATTTTTTGTTATGAAAACAATCGTTTTATTATTTATGACCAAGACAAAACTAAATTTTCTACTGCCTTAGAAACAGAAAATACCAGAGATTCGATAGTAACTCAAGAAAATAAAATTGCAATTAGAAAAATGAGAAATGATTATTTTGATTGGTATGGATTGAGTCCCAGTGAAAGAAGAATGTATGCTTTATTTAATGAAAAAGAATTAATTACTTTCGAAAAAGATGAAGACTTTATAAATTGGGCAATACAACTAATTAATAATTAACGAGCCCCAACAACTTTTTTTTAGAAAAAAGAAACAAAAGCAGACTTATCTCTCCAAATAATTGGTCGCCCCATCGTCAAATACAAAAACTTATAACTTCCCTTTCTATCTAAATTTATGACAAAAGAAAGAGTTGCTATTTTTATTGATGGAAGTAATCTTTATTATAGCTTGAAGGATTTAAAGATAAAGAAAATTGATTTCAAGAAAATGTTAAATTTTTTAACAGAAAACAAACTTTTAATTTCAACATTTTATTACAATGCTTCATTAAATCGAGGGATTGATGAGGCAAAATATTGGGAACAACAGAAATTCTTTGATGTATTGAGAAAAATCCCGGATTTCAAGGTGATTTTATGCAGAATGAGAAAACACAAAAAAGATGGAAAAATTTTCTTTGATGTAAAAGGTGATGATGTTTATCTTGCAGTTGATTTAGTTTCAGGTGCTTACGAAAATCTTTACGATACAGCCATAATTATTTCAAGTTATAAATGCTTATTTTAAATCAACTTCCTCAAATTATCTAAAACACATTTGTGATGAATCTATTTATATGGATAAAATTATTAAAGAACTAAAATAAAATATAAAGACCCAGCGTCGCCAAGGCAAGGCTGGGGAACATATTAATAACATAATAATTTCAATCTTTAAATATCCTTCGGTTGCCAAAAAATCTTTTTTTATCCCAGATGTTACATAAAATCAACCTTTAAATCTAATTATCTCTTAAGCAATTTCATTCACAACAACCAAAATATTTTTATAATCATTAATCTTAATAAATAAATGATAAGTTGGTTAGTAATAGGAATTTTAATAGTCATTGCATTAATTGCACTTAAAATGAATCATCTTAGACATAAAATCTGGATTATTGTAATAATATTTATAGCATTATTTCTATATACAAGTGCAAATTTTATCTACAAACAGCATCAATTAGAATTTAATACAGCAGAGGGAGTTTTTGATGCTTCTAAAATTTACATTGGATGGTTAAGTAACGGCTTTCAAAATCTAAAAGCCCTGACAGGACAGATAATCAAAATGGATTGGACTTCTTCAACCAACAATAAAACCCTGGAAAAAAATCTGAATATAAAATGAAAATCATTATGTTAATTATTATGTTTCTTTTAATAGGCGCTTTTTTCATAATCTCAAACGAAAACATCAGATTAAATAATCCTGAAAATATTAATTTATTTTTCAAAGAATATGCTGGTTGGATTAATAGTTTAGCCAATAATGGAAAAACTGTTGCAGGCTATGTTGTGAAAATGGAGTGGTTGCCTAGGGAAGCCCCAACTGAGAATTGAACTCCCAACCTTATATTTACCAAGCACATGCTCCAACTGAGCTATTAGAACTAAACAAGTTCACAAAACAATCTTGCTCATAATATAATAAGCTGACTTGTGAACTGATTTTATAATTACAATTAAATTTATAAAGGTTTTTTATATTACTAATTCACAAAATATAATATTTTATTACCTAAAAAATTTGGAAGTTTTACTAACCAAATTTCTTTAATTGGTGGTATTATAAATTATTACATTTAGGAAATGAGTTAATTAAGTTTGAAAGAGCATATAATTAAGTACAAAAAATGAATATACTTAAAATAAATAGATTAAGTATTTTAAAATAAAGAATTTTAAGGGGCAAAGTCTCTTAAGTAATCAAAATAAAATAAGAAAGCATGACAAAATGGAAGAAAAAAATTTAGAAGAATTAAAAAAACAATACAAGATTTTTAAAAAGAAATACAACCTGCCTGAATTTTCTGAACTAAACAAACTCTTTGATATAGAAGAAACAGATTCTGAAACAGATTTTCTTTTAAGAAAAATAAGAAGAACAATCTCAGAAAAAATCGCTGGCTATCTAAAATTTTTTGAAATCATATTAAACCCGAACAACGCTCCAATATTCTTTTTTAGGATACTTAAAAAAATAAACGACAAAGACAAAGAAAAAATAAACCAAATTTACAAAAAATTAGGCAATTTAGAAATTGAGTTAGTTAAATTAGATTTAGATTATTCTGAAGAAAAAGAATCTGAATTCATAAAAAAAGTTTATAATATTTTTTCTCATATGCAAAAAGATATTCTAAAAATTATTGATAAAATGCTTAATGGCGGTAAAGAAGAGAAAAAAGAAAGAGGAAGTTATTTTGGGTAATCTCTTTTTAATATTATTAACATAATCTTTTTTACCTTGATGTAATATAAATTTTCATTGTAATCCTTCAATACTTATCTCCAAACTCGCAACAGGCATTTTGATTTTATTATTCTTCAAAACAATCGGATTAATTTCTCCCAAAACTCCCACTTCCCCCCCGCCAATCACAATCCCCCCGCACCTTCCATCTATAAAAGATTTATTAACCTTCTCTTTTATTTCATATTCCACATCAAGCATCCTCATTAAATAATCAAGAACCTGTTTTATTTCTGTAAAATTCGCTTTTTCATAACACAATGAAATGCAAAGTTTTTCTTTTTCACCAATCCCTGTTTCACATTTCACATCATCATAAAAAACCTTCCCAAGTTCAAATATTTTCTGTGGATATTGCGCATCTGAATTTTCACTCAGCACCTGAATAGACTGCGCTAAAAGAGAATTTCTAAGAATATTATTTTCTGTCTTCGAATTTTCAACATTAATCATCATCTGTTTAAATTCCTTAACATTCAAATCCTTAAATTGTTTTTCTTTAGTAGAAAGATGATAACTCAAAATTTCAATCAGTCCAAGCCCTGTTAAAACTTCTGCAATTTTCTTTTTCAAAATCGCAGTTTTGTCCTCTTCTCCAATCGTTGAAATTTTAGGAATTTCAGGAGCAAACTTATCATAACCATAAGCAATCGCAACCTCTTCTGCCAAATCCACTTCATGAAGGATATCTGTCCTGTAAGCAGGAACAAGTGCAACAGGCTGTTTTTTCACTTTCTCATAACCAATCCCCATTTTAGCCAGCAAATTCTTAATCTCCTTTTCTGTCAAAGAAACACCAAGAGTTTTATTCAGATTCTCAATTGAAAAAAACATTTTCTCAGGTTCTAAATTTGGAGAAAGTTCTTTCCCTGAATCCTGAATTTCCATTTGATAAATTTTTCCATCCATATCTGCAAAAGCAGTTGCAATAATATTCAGTGTTTTCCGCAGATATTCTTTATTAAATCCAGAACACTCAACAAAAACCTCTTTTGTTTTTTCTGTTATCTTCCCTGTTTTCTGAGAATTAATTATTGGGGGCATACTTAAAATTTCATTGTTCGCATCCTGAAAAATCGGAAAAACTTCTGCATCTTTCAGCAAATCACCATATTCCCTTCCTGCAGGATGCTGTGAAAGAATCTGCCTTCCTGTCATTTCTCTATTTGCCTCTAAAGGAATAAATTTAATCTCCTCTGGTTTTTTCGCAAGATATTTTATTGGAAGCTTAATTTGCTCAAGAGGATAAATTCCAATAGCAAGTTTTTTCCTGTCCCTGCCAAAACCAGAATGCAGTTTTTCTTGAATATCAATAATCTCTTTAATTTTTTCATCACCTAATTTCAATCCCTTGATAATAGCACAGACAGTAAAAGGACGAACCTGCTTTACAGATTTATCTACAATAACTTTATAATCTTTTTCAGGTTTTTCAACTTTATAATTTTTTAATTTTGATTTTTTTAAGAAAGTAAGAAACGCTCTTGTAAATCCTTGAAATGATAATAAATCTGGTCTATTTGGAAAAACCTCTATAATTACTTCTTTATCTGTTACTTCTTCAATAGGTGTTCCAAACATTGAAATTTTATCTTGCATTTTTTCATCTATTTGCCCTGTTTTAGCTTCAAGTTGTTTTTTGTTAAGTGTTAGGATTGTCATTTTAACTTAGAATTTTCAAAATCTTTTTTAGTTAAGTAATAAGAACTTTCACAAGAATCTATTAAATGATGAGATACTGAGAACTTAGATGCTCTTTTTTTCTCATAATAAGTATGAAGTAAAACCTTTATTCCTAAATTTTCTATATCTTTAATGATCGGACAAAAATCTGTGTCAGAGGTTACTAATATAATTTTTTTAATTTTCGGAAATTTTATTGGAACTGAAACCATATCAGAAACTATCAGGGCATCAACGCCTTTTTGATGATATTCTTCTTTTCCTTTATTAAGTATCCTTTGACATCTTCCTTCCCTGATTGTTACTTCTTTATTTTTATTAATTTTATTTATAAATTTATCATAACCTTTTTTTCTTTTAATCTGTTCATCTGTTGGAGGTTCAGATTGAAATGGTGGAGCAGTATAATAAAAAAGATGTTCACAAAATAAATTTTGATTTTTTGAGAGAGTTCTTGCAAGTTTAAGGTAATCTATTTTTAGATAATTGCCTCCACCAAAATACTTAGAAAGTTGTGACAAAAATCCTTCATCAATAAAAACCAGTGTTTTTTCCATTATAACCTCCCAAAATTTTAAAGAGAAAAAAATCATCCAGCGACCCCGTAGGATCACTGGGGAACATTCTAATAATATTAATCTTATTTTGTTTATAAGCTTTTCTGTTTAAAGTTAGGATTATCATTTTAAATTTTATAAGTATTGTTTATTGAACTTATGATTTCTAAACACAAAATGCTCTGTAGTTTTATAGTCATTGCCATATCTGTATTCA
Source organism: Candidatus Dojkabacteria bacterium (assembly GCA_017610445.1). Taxonomy (GTDB): domain Archaea; phylum Nanobdellota; class Nanobdellia; order Pacearchaeales; family GW2011-AR1; genus ARS1285. The sequence continues at coordinate 250 of JAFCCB010000041.1, read as the reverse complement.
AAACATACAAATTCATTGTCATTGAGATTTTTAGCATTTGATTTTTCAATTTTCATTCTTTGTTATCAATCCCTCCTGCGAGTTTATTAGCATGTTTAACTTCTTTCATTTTGTCAGCAGGCATTCTTTTTTCATATTCATCTAATGTATTTTTTAATGCTTGTTCTGGATCAACTTTCGTTTGATTTGCTATTTTCAATAATAAAAATAAAGTATCTCCTATATAATCTTTAACTTCATCTTTATTTTC
>JAFCCB010000002.1 GCA_017610445.1 Candidatus Dojkabacteria bacterium | reverse complement strand
CCTGGTGCTTTTTCAGCTTATAGGAAAAGTTTTGTTAATAAATATGGGGGATATAAGGAAAATAATATAACAGAAGATTTAGAATTAACTCTTAGAATTCAGTGTCATGGTTATGAAATTGAGAATGATCCTGATGCTCCGGCTTATACAAATCCCCCACGAACTTTTTTTCATTTACTTAAACAAAGGAGAAGATGGTATGCTGGTTTGATGAAAAATTTGTGGGATTATAAAAAGATTATAAATCCTAAATATGGAGATATGGGGATGTTTGTTATACCTATAGCAGTAATTAGTATTATTCTTGCTGTTATTGTTACTATTTATTTATTTTTTAAAACTCTTTTTAATGTGAAAGATGAATTAATTCTTTTGAGTAATGTTAATTTTGATTTTAATAGTATATGGGGGATTAATAAATATGTTATAGAGAGATTTATTTTTTTGTTAATTTCAAATCCAGTTTTTGTGTTTATATTGTTTTTCTTTGTTATACTTGGAGGTTATCTTTTTTACGCTTCAAAAAAATTAGGGAAATCTTCTGGATGGGTGATTAATCTGCCTTTGTTTTTTCTCTTTTTTGCAGTTCTCTTTGGATTTTGGTGGATAGTTTCGATTGTTTATGTTTGTTTAAATAAAAAAATTTCCTGGAGATAAGATAAATTTATATAAACCAAACTTTCTTTTTAGAAAAAAGACAAGTTTGAACAAAGAAAAACTATATTTGAAAATGGAAAAAAGAAAGATACAAAGCTGGAAAAGATATATTTTAGCATTTTTAATTGGAACATTTATTTTTGTGAATGGTTTTCTTTTAGCTTATTCTATTTCTTATTTTGAGTTTCAAAGAATTTCAAATGCTCAGGGGCAAATTTCTTATCAGATATTTCAAGATAAACTAGATTATTCTTTTTTTGACAAGGATATTTGTTCTAATAATTCATTGAGAAAAGTTTCTGAGGATTTAAGATTTCAGGGAAGGATTATTGATGATTTAGAAAGAAAGTTGGGCAAAAATAACCAGAAAGTTTTGTTTGAAAAGAAATTTTATTCTTTAATAGAGTTAGAACATTTTGAATTTGTAAAAAAAATAAATAAAGAATGTAACCTGGGAATTCCTACTATTTTATTTTTTTATTCAAATAAACCAGAATATTCTGATGAGGGTGAAGATTTAGGAAATTTGTTATCTTCTGTTTATCAGAGAAATAATGATTTAGTGATATATTCTTTTGATGTTGATTTGGATAGTGAGTTAGTTGATGGTTTAATGAAGAAATATAATATTGAAGAGCCTTTAACAATAATTATTAATGAAAAAATAAAGATAATTGATTTAAACGATATAAAAGATATTGAACAGTATTTAAAGTAATTTTAATGTATATTTTTTAATGCAAATAATAATAAAAACTAAACTTGCGTGTATTTTTTATGGAAAATTGTGTAAGATGCGGTGTTGCAGGAGATAAGATAAGACTTTTTGATGCAATATATAAGGGGAGAATGGAGAAAATCTGGGGCAGTTAAGAGAGTCGGAAAAAGGGGTGGGGGTTTATCAGAGAATGAAGAGACTAAAGGGAATTCCAGAAGAAGAAAAAAAGGAAAGTTTTTTTGTTGAAGATAAATTGAATAAATTAGATAATGAACCTGAACTTGAAATTCCTGAAAAGAAAAAACTGAATCTTATTGAACATTTTCATTGGGAGATTATGAAAAATCGGAGGAGAAAGGGGCTTTCTCAGAAACAATTAGCAGAAAATTTGGGTGAGTCTGAGATAGTTATTCAGATGATTGAGAAAGCAAAACTTCCTGAAAATGCAGAGATTTTGATTAGAAAACTGGAACAATTTTTTCAGATTAGATTAAGGAAAGTTAGTGAAATGGAAAGGATTATGCAAGTTAAAAAAGAAGAGCAAGAACCAGTTCTTTTAAATGAAGAAGGGCAGGAATTAGAGAAAATTCCTGAATTGGAAATTAACGAGATAAAAGAGGGAGCGGAAGCAGAACCAGAATTTGAATCTAAAGAAATTGAAGAAACAAAAAAAGAGCAAGAAAATGAAGAACCTGAAAAAGATTTTAGTGGAATTAATATGGAAAAAGGAGAGTTTGATATTGAGAAAGCTAATTTTGAGGATGTTACTATTGCTGATTTAAAGGAATTAAATAGAAGGAAGATTGAGGTTACTAAACAGGAGCAGGAAGAGGAAAAGAAAAAGATAGAAGAAAGGCAGAAATTGATTGAGGCGAGAAAAGAGGAGTTGAGAATGATGAAAGAAAAAGAATCAAAAGAGCTGGAAAGTTATTTAGGTGGTGCTGAGTTATTGGAGAAAGAAGAAAAGGATGAAAATCCTGAAAAAAGAGATGAGTTTGATGAGGAATTGATATGAGGGGAATAATGGGGAGATTATGGAAAAAATCTTGCAGTTTTAGTTGATTATGCTTTTAATACTTTTCTTGAAAACCAAAAGGAAGCTTACAAAAAACAATTTTTTCAAGAATTAGGTAATTTTCAAAATAATGCTACATTAAGAAGAGTAAAAAGTGATATATGGAGAGAAAAATTAAGATTATATAAAGACAATAAAGAGATTTGGAATCAAACTTATAGATTTAGAGTAATAGTTGAAGGAGTTTTTAGTGCTATTAAGAAAAAGAATTTAAATTATTTAAGGTCAAGAAAAGAAACTGCAATGAATGTTGAAGTTTTACTAAAAGCATTGGTTTATAATTTGACGATTATTAGGAGGTATTCATAATTACTTACAAACAAAGAAAATATACTGTGGAAAATTGATTCTTGCCCTATATAATTTGGGATTCTCTTTTTCAGATTCAGGGAGAGGCAAAGGTTCTAATATATCCTCAATGACTAATCCAGCTTCTTTGATACATCCTACATAGTCCTCAATCATCCAATGAAAATCTCTTAATGTATATCCTTCGGTTTTATGCTTATAAATTATGGGTAATCCTTTTTTAGAATAAGAATATTCTCCTTCTGACTTGCTAACCATAGCATCCATATTTTCGTTAATACAATCAAACGCTGGATGAGGACAAACCATTATGAGTTTTCCATTTTTATCCAGTTTAGAAGCCATGTTTCTAATGGCTTTTGTAATTTCTTCTTTTTTATCAAAGCTAAGAAAAACCATAATTGAAATTATATAATCAAACTTTTTCTTAGTCTTAAGATTTTTCACATCTTCAACAAAATATTTTCCTTCTGGATCGCGTTTTTTACAAGCCTTGATCATATCCAAAGATAAATCAACTCCAATACAATCTGCACCTCTTTCTCTACACCAAATAACACCATGACCATCACCACATCCAACATCTAAAATTCTCTTTCCTTTAATATTTCCCATTACTTCTTCCAAAGCAGGATATACTGTAGCAATCTTACTGCTTGTTGTCCTCCACTTGCTTCCAATTTTTTCCCATTCTTTTTGTGTCATATTCTTATTAAAAATAAAACCTTAATAAAACTTAGCATTAACTAAACAATTATTTTATTATTTACTCATTACTTTTCGGACAGTATTCGGATAAAATTTACTTTTCGGACTGTGTTGGTTTTTAGAAAACCTTTAAAAACTAACTTTTCTCAGTTATTTTATTATAAACCTATAACTTATCAGAATAATAGCTATATGGATGAGGAGCTTAAATTTTTCATAACAAGCTTATATTTTTGAAAGATATTAGTTAAAAAATAATAAATAAAATATAAAATGGAAATAAAAATTTTAAAAGATGAGAAAAATTTGCTGGAAGTTCAGTTAGACAATCAGACAATCGCAGAATTAGTCAGAGTTTATTTAAATCAGGATTCAAATGTTAAACTTGGAGTTTGGAAAAGAGAGCATTATTCAAAACCGGTTGTTATGAGAATAGAAACAGAAGGTAAGACAGCTAAAAAAGCTCTGCATGATGCAATTGCTAAAGCTCAGAAAGATTTGAAAAAATATGGTGATGAGTTTAAGAAAGCGAAATGATTTTAGAAAATCTAAGTGATTATTCTTTTGAATTTTAAGAAGATAAATTTAATTTAAAATTTTTTGATTAATTGCAGAAGAAATCCATATCATTTATGATATGTATTAATAATGTGCAAAACTTTGAGATATGTAGATGAGAATCTTAAGTTCTATTGTGTGTAAATTAAAATTGCAAAGAGATATTAAGGAAACTTCACACTTTAGTGTGGAGAGGATATCATCTTATAAAATGTAATTTAATTAGTTTTGAAGATAAGTATGTTAATTTGATAATTGCTATTCTTCTTTAAATTTTACAATGTTCACAAAATATTCATGTTTTATAGTATAACAATCCTTATTAATTAATTAATCTCTTATCAAGGTATCAATAACTTTTCAAGAATAGAAATATACAACATAAAAGTTTAAGCTACTTATAACAAAGCAATTTTTAATAAGATATTGATAAGGAATAATAAAAACATGAAAGAAGAAGCAACTAAAATTATGACTGGAAGTTATGATTTGAACAAGTGGCTTGGGGGGGGTTATGAAAAAGACATTATAACTTTATTTTATGGGCCTTATGCAAGTGGAAAGAGTAATTTTGTTATGCTGACAGCTTGTCATCAGGCTAAGAAAGATAAGAAGGTTATTTACATTGATACAGAGGCCGGGTTTTCTGTTGACAGGGTTAAACAGATTACAGGAGGGCTTCCTGAATTTGTTTTGAAAAATATTTTAATTTTAAAGCCGACAAATTTTCAGGAACAGAAAAATGCTTTTTTTAAATTATTGAAAGAATTGAAAGCGAGCAAAAATGTTGGATTGGTTATTGTAGATTCTATGACTATGTTGTATAGACTGGAGTTGGCTGAGGCAAGGGAGAAAGGCAAAGATGCAGTAAGACAGGTTAATAATGATTTAGCTAAACAGATGAGGTGTCTTTATGAGATTGCTCGGAAAAGGGAGATTCCTGTTTTAATTACAAGTCAGGTTTATAGTGAATTTTTGTCTGAAGAAGACTGGCTTGCTGGAAAAAAAGCAGGAGTTAATGTTGTTGGAGGAGATTTATTAAAATATTATTCTAAATGTATTATTGAATTACAAAATATTGGCGAGAAGAAAAAAGCTGTAATAAGAAAGCATAGGAGCCTGCCTGAGAAAGAATTGAATTTTGAGATTGTTAATGAAGGGGTGAGGAAGAGGGGGTGGTTGTAGATGTTAGGTGAGGGCATCCCACCATTTTGAGGATTTTGGTGGGGGCTTTAAGAGAGCTATCTAAAAAAGATGAAGTTATGCCTATGTTGATGTTTTTGTATAGGGAAGGTTAAATAAAATAATATTAATTATTAAATAGTAACAAGATAAAAAGATTTATAAACTATTTTTGTGTATTTTTATTATGATAAATAGAGTAAAAGTTGAACCTCAAGTGATTCGAGGTTTTGAAGCCTTTTATGCAGATGCTAAGTTATATCAGGCAGTAGCTGAAGGCACAGCAGAAAAATTTGGTAAAGATTCTAGGGCTTATCAAACAGTAATGAATGGAGTTAATACTAAAGAAGGAACTGGTTCACAATTTTTCTTTAATACTGAAGCAGAATTATATCTTCCTAAAGGTCAAAGAGTTGCAAGATTAGCTGATCTTGGAAAAATTTATGATGCAGACAATTCTTTTTTTAATGGAATTTACACAGATACTCCTGAATTAATTTTAAGAACAGATACTCCTTCGTGGAAAAATAATACTCAGATTTTGGAAAATTTAGTCGGGCAGGCAAGAGAAAGAGGATTAGAGTTTTCTTCAGATAACCCTTTAGTTCTTTCAGGGCTTGAATTAACTAGGGATTATAATGGAGATAATTATTATGGAATATTAGTGCAAATAGGAGACAACACTGTTGCAGTAAATGACCCAAGATTTGCTTACGGAAAAGATAAAATTCAGGTTGGAAATAAAGCAAAAACATTATGGACTAAAGATAAAGGGTTGTCGGGGGTTTATCTGGACAGGGGTGGCTGCTGGGGTTCCAACTATGATGGCCTTGCTTATTCCGGCGACTATGGTCGGGTGGTGGTTTTTAACGCCGAAAGCGTTGTGTCTGAAAATTCTGAATTTGAAGCTGTTAGGTAAGAAAGAATATCAAGATAATCTTAGGCAATTAAGGAATATAATTGATTGCTAAACTAGCACAATAAAAAATATAAATGGTTCTAATTTTTTAAAGTTCCTAGCATCTCTTCAAAAAGAAGGATATTGCGAAAAAGTGTTCTATCCAAAATAAACAAAATCGATATAATTAATCTCAACAATATTTATAAATTCTAAGCATCCATTAACAGCAACGATAAAATAAATATCAATTAAAACAAAAGTTGTCCCCTTACAATACCAAAAGTGGATGGTTGGTGGTGGGGGCACTTATGATTTGTATAATTTCTCCATATATTTAAATAGTATTAGTATCTTGTAAGAGAAAAGAGGAAAAATGAATGAAAAAAATCTAAGAAGATTGAAAAAGGTGTTTTATGCATTAATAGTAATTTTTATTCTGATAATGGTTTATATGTTTTTAATGGGAGGGGATATTCAGGGGATTATGAGAATGATTATAATATTTACTAATTTCGCTTTGTGGGGTCTTTTCTTTTTATTAGGAATTATATTAATTTTTTTAGTTTTAAAATCAAAAGTAAAAGGAAAGTTAAAAGTATTTTTACTTTTAACAGGAGTTTCTTCAGTAGGATTTTTAATTGGTGTGATTTTACATAACACTTTTTATGCTTTAGGTATAATTTTTGAACATATTACTATTTTAAAATATCTGATGGAAATCTTCCATGTAGTATTTTTTCTCATTGCTATTCCTATTTGCCCAATACTGTTTTTAATTGGAGTAATAGGTAGCATAGTTTTGTTTAAAAGAAAGGGCAATTAAATATTTTCTAAAAGTTCGGCAAGGGCACTTAACCTCAGGTTCAGAAAACTTTAAATAACTTAAAAGTTTAATGGTATTATGAAAAAGGGGATATTAACATTATTTATTGGAATTTTTCTTATTAGCTTTGTATTTGCACAAGGGCAAGGAACTGGCACAGGTGATGAAACTGGAACTCAAAATTCAGGTGCAATAAGCCAGCAAACACAAGACCAAGATAGAGTTCAGGTTCAAGAGGGAATACATGAGGGTGAAGGAGGGCAAATGCTTAAAATACAAACCCAAGCAAACAACAGAATAAATCTTGAAGTTGGAGGAGTTTCTGTAGAATGTGATTGTGAGATGAAACAAGAAAAAGTTCAAAATAAAACAAAACTATATGCAAGACTTTCAAATGGAAAAAATGCAGAAATTAAAATTATGCCCAACACTGCTTCTGAGAGGGCATTAGAAAGATTAAGGTTAAAAGTTTGTTCTGAGGAAAATCAATGCCAAATAGAACTAAAAGAAGTAGGTTCTGGAGAACAGACAAAATTAGCTTATGAGTTAAAAACTCAAAGGCAATCAAGGGTTTTTGGTTTATTCAAAGCAAGAATGCAGGTTCAGGCACAAGTTGATGCAGAAAACGGAGAAGTGATTAAAATTAAGAAACCTTGGTGGGCTTTTTTAGCAAGTGAGCCAGAAGAAGAATAATTATTCTATGAATATTATCTATTAAGTTGAGGGATTACTTTTATATATGATTTTTTACTAATTAGTTCATGAAACTTACAAAAGAGAGTAAACAATTATTTACTGCTATTTCTATAATAACTGGAACATGCATTGGTGCTGGTTTTTTAGGTATTCCCTATGTTACTGCAAAAGCAGGATTTCTTATAACTTTAATTTACATTATTATTTTTTCAATTATACTTCTTTTTATAAATCTTTATTTAGGAGAAATAGTATTAAGAACAAAGAAAAACCATCAATTAACAGGCTATGCTGAAAAATATCTTGGAAAAAAGGGAAAATACATTATGCTTTATGCAACAAAATTTGTAATTTTTGCTGCTATAATCGCCTATACTATCGGTGTTGGGGAAAGTATAAGTCTTCTAATTTTTGGGGATATTAGATATTTTATTCCAATAGGGGTGTTTTTTGGGTTGCTCATGTCAATGCTTATTTGGAAAGGGATGTCTTCATTAAAAATATTTGAAAAAACAGGAGTAATAATCTCTTTGGCATTACTCCTTTCTATTTGTATAATGTTTTTTAATAAAATAAATTTATCAAATCTAGGATATATTAATTTGAAAAATGTTTTACTTCCTTTTGGGGTAATTTTATTTTCTATGATGTCTTTTTTTGCAATACCAGAAGCTAAAATAGTTTTAAATAGAAACAGGAAACTAATGAAAAAGGCAATCATTATTGGTACACTTCTTCCTGCACTTTTTTATCTTATTTTTACTTTTGTTGTTGTGGGATTTAAAGGGAGTGAAACCCCAGAAATAGCAACATTTGCCTTAGGAGGAATTTTTGTGTTTATGGGGATAATAGCTATGTTTACTTCTTATCTTTCTTTAGGAAATGCTTTGCAGCAGAATTATATTTTTGATTTTAAAAATTCAAAGAAAAGAGCATGGGTTAAGGCTACAATTCTCCCAATTATTGCTTTTCTTTTAACTCAAATGTTTAAAGAATTTTTTTCTTTTATAAGAGTTATATCTCTTGGGGGGGTTGTTTCAGGAGGGATTATTGCTATATTGGTCCTAATAATTCATAAGAGAGCTGAAAAACTAGGAGATAGAAAGCCAGAGTTTATGCTCCCCATAAGTAAAACTTTAATAATAATCCTTTCACTAATTTTTGCTTTTGGGATTATTTCTGAGTTATTCAATGTCTATTAGCCAAGCGAGAATACTTTAGATAAGAGCTTGGTATCTTTAAAGGAAGAGTTGATAAATAATTTTTTGAAGAACTAGGTAATGGGGCACTGATTTTTTGAAAAAATTATTTTTTTGAAGATTTTATTTTGAATTCTGCTTCTTCTGTAGATTCACAAGATTCTGCTGCAGAATGAACTGCTTTTTCTAAATCTCTTGCAGCACCTGTAAATTTCTTCTTTTGTTTTCCTTTTATCACTTCTGCTACTTCAACAACTTCTTCTTGTGCCTTTTCTGTTGTTTCCTCTGCTCCTCTTATTTCTTTTTTTGCTTTTTTAACTGCCTTTTTTGCTTGTTTTACTTCTTTCTTCACTTCTTTCACATAGACAGTTTTCTTTTTCATTTTTTCTTTCTTTTAATTATTAAGAAAAATCATTATATAAATGTTATGCAGGATAGGAGAATTGAACTCCCTCCTGACTTTGGCATTTTTAATTATCTCTTCTATCTACTTTTGGAAAGCCATGTTTTTCTCCCCAATTAAAAGGATCTGTTTTCCATTCTGTAAGCATTTCTACTTGTTCTTCATTTATATATCCTATTTCTTTTGCTATTTTTAATAGATTATCATAAGTTAAAATAGAATGAACATCACATTTTGGATTTAAAGCATCAAAGGCTTTAACTGCTTTATCTAATCCATAATTAAATATTGATAGACAATAATTGCATTCTCCTTTAGCATCTCTTATAGCTTGAACAGCCCTTGCAGAACTGCCTCCTGTAGAAATTAAATCTTCTATTAAAACAACTTTTTTTCCTTGCAAATCTGATTCAGCATCAATTCCTTCAATTTGATTTTTTAATCCATGATCTTTTGGTTTATCTCTTACATAAATTATAGGGGTTTTTTCCTTGTCTCCTAAGGTTGTTGCAGGGGAAATACCAGCTGTTGAAGTTCCTGCAATTATGTCATAATAAATATTATTTTCAAAGAGGATATCTGAAAAGGCAAGTGCAATTAGTTTTCTGTTTGTATATCCCCCAAGAAACATCCTATTATCATTATAAATTGGCATTCTATATCCAGAAGCCCATGTAAAAGGATTATCAGGTCTTAATTTAATAGCTTTTATGTCCAATCCATTTCTAGCAATTACTTCATCTCGGTTCATTTAATCATAATGAAAATTTTGTTTTTAAATAAATCTGTATTTAGAAATATACTATTGTTTTATTATATGTTTTTGATCAAATAAATATTCTTTATCATCTTCTAAAATAGCTTTCATATTTGAATTAGTATTATTTTCTTTTTTTGGATTATAAGGTTTAGATTGAGAATAAGGGATTAAAGGTTTTTTATGGATTTTAGGAACTTGTTGAATAGAATCTGCACTTGTAGCTGTTGCTAATAAACTAATTGTTATTGGGATTATTAATTTTGTAAGTTTCATTTCCCAAAGTATCTAGGTTTTCTTTTTTTTGTATTACCATTTAAGTCTAAATCTTTTCTTGATTCACATTTTGGATTTGGACAGAAAATCCACGGGCGTTTTCCTTTTTTTATTCTGAGGAGCATCGGCCATTTGCAATAAGGGCAGATTTTATCTGTTTTTTTAATTAATGAATGAGATGGGAGGGGGAATGTTTGCCTGCAATCTGGATAGTTTGTGCAGGCAATAAAATATGACTTAAATCTAGGGGTGTATTTTATTGTAAGTTCTCCTTTGTTGCATGAAGGGCATTTTATTCCAAGTTTGTTGTCTTGTTTTTGCTGTTCCCATAATGCTTCGTTTGCTTTAACAAGTTCTTTTCCTATTTCTTTTTCCTGCTTTTTGAAATCTTTTGAGATTTTTGTCAGAGATGTTTCTGCTTTTTTTATTGTATTTTCCTGTTTTTTCTTTAAATTATGCCTGCTCGCTCTTATATTTTCCATATCTTCTTCAATTTCTCTTGTCAATTTTTCGTTAATAATAATTGGAGAGTGTTTTTCTAAACTTTCTATTAATCTAATTCCTAATTTTGTTGCCTGAATTGATTTTTCTTTAATGTAATTTCTGTTGTAAAGGGTTTCTAGTATATTTGCTCTTGTGGCTTTTGTTCCAAGGGATTTTTTTTCTAATTCTTTTAAAATAGAGGCAGGTGAGTATCTTTTTGGCGGTTTTGTTTGTTTTTCTTCTGTTCTGATTTTATCAATATTAAATTCTCCGTTTAAATCAGGGATTTCTTTTTCCTGCAGTTTAGCAGGGTAAACATCCATCCAGCCGGAATTTATTATTTCCAAACCTCTTGTAGAAAATTTAAGTTTTTCTTTAATAAAAACATCATGCCCTAATTCAGAATCTCCATGTTTTGATTTAGATTCATATATAATCTCTGTTTCTATTTTTTTATTTTCTAATTCTGCATTATCACAGAAGCATGAAATGAAACGTTTTACTATTAAATTGTAAATTTTCTTGTCTTGTTCCTGCAGTTTTTGATACTGTCCTGTTGGGATGATTGCCGGATGGGCTGGGTCTGATTTATGCCCCTCGATTGGTTTTTGTCTTATTGTGTTTTCAGTTAATTTTGGGAAGAATTTTGATAATTTTTTCAGGATTTCTTTTGGTTTCATTCCTTCTGGAATTTTTTGAGAGGATGTTCTTGGATAAGAGATAAGTCCTGCTAAATATAATTTTTGAGCAATCTGCAATGTTCTTGAAGGAGTTATTGAATAAAATTTGTATGCTTCTGTCTGCAAAGTGGTAAGGTCAAAAGGGGCGGGGGGGTTAATTGTCTGTTTTGTTTTTTTGGTTGTAACTTCTATTTTTTTATTTTTTAATTTTTTGAATTTATCTAAATTTTGTTTTTTTGTTATATCTTTATTGTGTTTGAGTTCTAAGATGTTTGTTTGATTATTTATTGTTATAAATACCTGCCAGTAGGGTGTTGATTTGAATTTTTTGATTTCTTTTTCTCTATTTACTATTAGGTGCAGTGTTGGGCCTTGAACTCTACCTATTGACATTATTCTGAATTTTCCTGTTGATGAAATTGCATGCATTAGTGCTCTTGAAAGATTAATTCCGTAAAGCCAGTCAAGGAAATGTCTTGTTTCTCCTGCAATTGCCTGCCCCCATTCGATTGTTGGGAGTGCATTGTCATAAGAGTCTTGCAGTTCTTTTGCTGTTAAAGAAGAGAATTTCATTCTTTTAGCATCTTTTTTTTCTGCAATAAATCTTACGATATTGTAGCCAATAACCTCTCCTTCTATGTCAAAATCTGTTGCAACAATAATCTCAGAGGCATTTCCAACTAATTTTTTTATTGTTGAATAATATTTTTTTGTGAAATCTTTTTTTCTGACTTCAAAATTTGGCTTCCATTCAATGTCAAAAACAGGGTAAGTGTTTCCTTTTTTTGTCTGCGCGACTGAGAATAAATGCCCGACTGCACAGGCGATTATTATTTTTTTATTGTTTCTTTCAAGTTTGTAATAATAAACCCCTCCTGGTTTGTTTATTTTTTTATCTGTTCCATTAGAAAGTGCTGCTGCGATTTTTCCTGCAGCCTGTGGTTTTTCTGTGATTATTAATATGTATTTGTCTGATTTAACTGCTTGTTTTTTTGTTTTTTTAACTGCTTGTTTTTTTCCTATTTTTTCTATTGTTTCTAAATCTTTTAGTTTAGGTTTTGGTTTTTCTGGAATTTCTACTGATTGTTTTATATCTTCTGGGGCAAAAACATGAAATTGTTTTTGCTCGATTTTTTGTGGTGATGGTTTTTTTCTTGGCATATTATATAAATATTAAAGGTAAGTCATATAAAAACTTTTTTAAGAAAGATGTTTTTCAATAACATCTTTTTTTCTTAATAAATAATCTGCTAATGCAGTTACAAAGCAACCTTGTATTGGAGGACCTTTAGAATATTTTAGATTTGCTTCAGCAAAAAATTCTCTATCATAAGTCATGTGTTTTATTAAAGGATGAGCAATTGTTCTTAGTTTTGCAGAAAGTTCATTATTTGCTCTGTCTAAGATTTTTTGCCATTTGGTTTCTGATATATTTAGGACTCTTTTTACATTTCTTGCTATTTTTGCATAATCTTCATGGTTTAATCCTAAACTGATTATTTCTGTTGGTACTGATGTTATCATGAATTTGTTAAAATTATTTGTTTTAAAAAGTTTTGTTATAATGCAATAATTCTTATAAATCTATTATTCTTAGTAAATTTATGGTAAAAAGGCCTGATATGGATGAGATTTATTTAAAAAAGAAAGGATTAGAACTAGTTACATTAGATTTATTAGAAAATTTAGAAAAATCTTTTTCTAAATTAAAGAGTTCAAGAAACCAACCGATTCGGCATTGTTAGGAGCAAGTAGTTTATAAAGAAGATCTTGTACAAGTTGAAACATTCTTAAAAGTTTGTAAGAATGAAGATTATATTTCTGATTATCAGTTTAGAAAATTAGTTAATAAATATAAAGAGATAACAGGAGAATCTTTTATAAAGAAAATGAAAAAAAGAAATAAAGCTTAAATCTCAATAATTTTCCCTTTTCTTCCGACACTGATTAGTTTTGTTTTTCCAATTTTTTCACTTAATCCTTCTGCTTCATGAATATGCCCTGAGATAAATAAATCTGGCTGAAATTCTTTAATTGCTTTTCTTAATGCTGTACTTCCAGGGATTCCTGAAAATTCTGCTTTTGTTTTTGCTGCATGAATATGACTTACTAAAATGTGTTTTTCCAAATTTTTTATTTTTTCAAAATTTTTTTTTAGTTTGTTAAATGTTTTTTTCTCATTTAGATTTAACTGCCAATCTTCGCTTCCTACTCCAAAAATCCCAATGTCTTTATATTTTACATAATGTTTTCCAATATTTTTTACTCCATAAAGTTTTGACAGGAAATCTGCTGTTTCTTTAGTTTCCCAGTTTCCCGGAACAAAGATGACTTTTTTTCCTTGTTCTATGAATGGCTTTAATAAATTTTCAGTTTCTATTGTTCCGGTAATATCACCGGTTAAAATAACCAAATCAACATTTTGTTTTTTTGCTTTTTTTGCTAATTTTTTTGCTGTGGAAGAATCTCCGTGGAAGTCGCCTGCTGCGAGGATTTTGAATTTCTTTTTAGGAGATTTTTGTTTTGTTTGTTTTTTCATAATTATACTAATAGAAATATGTTTTTATATTTATTGAAATTAGTAGTTTGTTTTATTGTAAATTAATTCTATATTTTTTAGTATCTAAGAAATTAATGAGAGGTTTTAACTCATCTATAAAATTAGCAGTTTGTATATATTCTCCATGAAATAATGCTTTATTATCTATTGGATAAATTGTTACAATTAGGTTATTTCCATTAGAAATTTTTATAATTTCTTGTTTTTGTATTTGATTTTTTGGGTTTTCTTTAATTTTATTTAATATTTCTTGCAGAGTCATATTTATTGGTACTTATTTTACTTTATAAGAATTGTTGTTCTATTTTTTAAATATTCCATCTTTTAAAAAGCCATTGGACGACTTTATATTGTTCTTTTTTAGCGTAGTTTTTCTTAAAAAGTAAACTCTTTTCAAATAATTCTCTTACACTCACTAAGGGTGTTTTAAAAAACAATTTTGTTTCTTTTTCATTAATTAATTTATTATATAAACAAATAGCTAAAAATTCATAATAGTTGAATAAAATTGTATCATAATTAAGTTTTGTTTCCTCTCTTTTCTTTTTGTTTGTTTTTTCATTATTTATAATCTCTCTGTATTCCCATAGTTTTATTTTTAGTTCTCTTTCTTGTCTTACAATTTCATTGAAAATATTTTGTTGATTTAATCTTTTATTAGATGTGATTGTTTTTGAAATTAAGATTACATAAATAATTGTGGTTATTACCATTATACTTTGAATTATTACTAGAATTATGTTAATATCCATAAGGGCGACCCCATCCTTTTTTTGTTTTTGTCGCCTTCTTTTTTTTGATAGATTTTCTTTTTGTTTTCTTAGGTTTTCTTTTTGTTTTCTTAGGTTTTCTTTTTGTTTTCTTAGGTTTTCTTTTAGTTACCATATTAATTGAATGTTTTTATTTTATTTAAATTTTTTTCTTTGGCTTTATCTCTTTAAACCCAGTGTATTTCCAAAGAACTTTTGGGATTTTGATTGAACCGTCTTTTTGCTGGTTGTTTTCAAGAATTGCAACCATTATTCTTGAAGTTGCCAAAGCAGTATTATTTAGTGTATAAAGGATTCTTCTGTTTCCTTTTTTATTTATTGATTTTATATTTAATTTCCTTGCTTGATAATCTGTGCAATTACTTAGAGACATAATCTCTTCATATTTTTTTGTTGTTGGGCGATAAACTTCTAAGTCAGCACTTCTGTATTTCCAGTCTGCTAAATCTCCTGAACAGATTTCTAAAATTCTGTAAGGAAGTTCTAACTGTTTTAATATCCCTTCTGAATTTTTTAATAATTCATCATAGAGTTTTTCAGATTGTTCTGGTGTGCAAAAAATAAATTGTTCAACTTTATTAAATTGGTGGGTTCTCCATAATCCTTTTTCATTTATTCCATGAGAACCTATTTCTTTTCTAAAACACATTGAATATGAAAAATATTTTTTTGGTAATTCTGATTCTGGGATTGTATCATTAAAGTGCATAGCTAAGAGAGATTGTTCTGCTGTTCCGATTAAACTTAAATTTTCATCTTTAATTGAATAAACAGATTCTTGTATTGCTTTTTTATCCATAGAAGCATAAATTGATTTCTCATTTAACATTAAGGGTGTTTCAATGTATTCGTAATTTTTCTCTCTCATAAAATCAATTGCAAATCTGATTAATGCTTGATTGAGTAATGCTAATTCTTTTTTAAGATAATAAAATCCATTTCCAGAAACTTTTGCAGAGGCATTAAAATCAATTAAATCTAATTTTTCTAAAAGTTCTACATGATTTTTTACTTTAAATGCAAATTTTTGAATTTTACCTGATTTTTTTATTACTCTGTTTTTAGTTTCATCTTTTCCAATGGGAGTTTGTTTTGAAATTATATTTGGAATCTGTTGCATAATTTGTTTAATTTCTTTTTGAAGTTTCTCTGTTTTTTCTTCTATTTTTTTTATTTTCTCTGGGATTTTTTTTGCTTTTTTTATTAAGGGTTTTAAATTTTGCTTTTGTTTTTTTGCCTGATTAATTTGTTTAGAGATGTTATTTCTTTCTGCTCTTAATCTATCTGATTGGAACTTTTGTTTTCTCCAATTCTCATCTAATTTTTTTATTTTATCAACTAAAACAAGTTTTTCATTTTGAAATTTCTTTTTTATGTTTTCTTTCACCTGTTTTGGATTTTCCCTGATAAGTTTTATATCTATCATTTTGCAAGACAACCAATGGTTTTCTTCCATTAGTTTTCCTTTAAAATAGTTTTAAGTAATATTTAAATATTGCTTTTTATATTATTATAAATATTTAATTTATAACTTCTAAAAAAGGGGTTATACATATGAGGACTTAAGTTATTGAGAACATAACTTGAAAATTTATAAGATACTTTAATAAAATTAATTTAAAAAATGGTGACAGATAAAATTAAGATAAGGAACAAATTTGTGAAGACGAAAAAAGTTATTAAGGTTTTATTAATTGTATTTGGAGTTTTGTTTATTTTGTTGGTTGTTTTTGCTGCAGGATTTTTAATTAAAAAACCTAAAGTGGAAATTGTCTTGGAAAATCCTCTAAAAGATATTGTTTTTGCAAATACAAATGAAATGGGCGAAGTTAATGAATCAGCAGTTGTGGGGCAGGGAGTTTTAGAATTTAATGAAGATTATATTAATTATATTTTAGTTGCTTTGGGTGTTGGTTATCTGCACAAATCCCCTTTGTTTGAAAATCCCTGGATTGAGTTTAATTTGGGTGATGAAGTGTGGAATTCTGAGATAGTTAAAGGAATGCCTAACAGCAAAAAAGGTGTTGTTGAAAATGAGGATTTAGAGGTTAGTATTAGCAAGGAGGAGGCTGTTTACTCATTATTATCAAATAATATTGAGCAGTTTATGAAAGACTCTGTTGCTAATGGGAATACTCAAATTAAAATGATTGCTGGTAAAACAAAATTATTCAGCAAAGGATATTTAGAAATGTATAAGGAATTGACTGGAGAAGAGATTGAGGTTGAATAAGGAATTGACTGGAGAAGAGATTGAGGTTGAATAAGGAAGGTTTAAAATTAGCTGATTTTTAGAAGTAAAATGGGAGAACCAATAGAAATTGTTCAAGAATACTTTAAAGGAACTACTTAAAGAAAAAAGGCTTAATGTAGGATGGGAAAGAAGAAGAATTTTATAGGAATTAAAAAAACTTTATAGGCAAGCGAGTGACACGCTGTTACTTCTTGGGCAAGGCTACTGGGATTTGTTACTGATTGGTTAATTTTTTCTATAGAAAGTTTTATAAATTGTTATATAACTAAATATATAGTTTGAAATGAGTATATAGGGATATAATCTATAAAAAACTCATTTTGTAAATAAATAAAATGAAAGATAATTTTGATATATTTTTTAGAAGAAAACCGGCTTTAATGCTGGTTGCTTTAAGAAAAGTATCTAAAGCAAGGTATGGCAGTATTTTGGCAAAAGAAGTTGACTGCACATATTCTCATGCAGTTAAAATTCTGCAGACACTTGAAGTGCTTGGGTTAGTTAGTTTTGAAAAGAAAGGAAGAATAAAACTAATTAAACTAACAAAGAAAGGGCAAGAAGTTGCAGAAAATATTGATGCAATAAGAAGACAATTAATGTAAGGCTTGTTTTAGATTTTTAAGAGGTTGAGTGTTAGTTAGCGGTGTCTGAAATGATAATTGATTTAATAACAAATAATGAGGGGATAGTTAAATTTGTTAAAGAAGAAGGGGAATTTGGAGGATTAGTTGATAAACATCCAAATAATTATGTGATGGTTAATGTTCAGATAGGTTTTCTTGATAATTTTTGTGATAGGCTTGATTCTTATATTGTTTCAAAAGGAATTGATTTAGATAAATTTGGTTACAGGATATTAAATCCAAAAGGATTTAATGTGGGAGAGAAAGGGAGTTTGTCTTCTTCTTTATTTATTTAATTTAGTATTTTTTATTTTAAAATGGCCCTGAAGGGATTTGAACCCCTGACACCTCGATTAAGAGTCGAGTGCTCTAACCAGACTGAGCTACAGAGCCGTAAAATTATCAGATAAAATGAGTATTTAATTCTTACTTTTTAATTTCAATTAATAAAATTCTTCTTTTGGTTTTCCTGTTTGTTTAATTATATATTTTACAACAAAAAGTGTAATCATCTTATGATGTAGCACCCAAGTAGTTAATACTTTTTTATTGGATATTCTTTTTTTAAAAGTAATGTGGGCTCTTGACCTTGCTCTTTTAAATCCATTATTTTCAAGAATTTTAATAATTTTACGCTGTGGGAGGAGTTTCATTTGAATATTTTTGGGACATTTCTATTGGGATAAATGAAATAGAGACAGCCATCATGGTTTTTATTTCTGGTTTTTGTGTGTCTGGGTCTTCAAAATATTCTTCAATTAAGTCTGTCATGTTTTCCTTAACTTCTTCTTCTGTTTTACCTTGTGTTGCTAAATCTAATAATGGACAATGTGATACAAACCAACCATCTTCTTTCATTATTATTATAGGCAATGGGACTTTATTTTTTTCCATTTTGAGAATATTACTTCTTCTTTAGAGAATACAAAAGGTTATTTAAATATTTCTTATTATTTTTTTGTAAAAAGGTGTCGCTTTTAAAACCTTTTTTAAGAGTCACGTGCTCTAACCAAACTGAGCTACAGAGGCTTAATTTATTAAGAAATGATTAGTTTAAAAAAGTGTTGATGAGAATAAAATTAGAAGAAATTATATTTTATGAATTCTGCGGTAGTTAATCCAAATGCTGCTCCTATTGTATAATAAGGTATTAGTTTTTTTGAAGTCTTCCAATTAATTTTATATAAATATTTGTCTCCTAATGGTTTGCCTATTGTTCCGAATATAACTGAGCAAGCAATAATTTTACCAGGCGAAACATTTGTTATTGTTCCTACAATGCCTCCTGCTAAAATAGCTTTTATTAAAGAGGATATCTTTTTTTTATTTTTAGTTTCCATTATCTTCTTAAATTACTATTATCGATAATCTCGCCAAATATGTTTGCATTTTGTGCATTTGTAGAATTTGGTTTCTGCTTCATCTCCTGCTCTTGTTTGTGAAGTCCAGAAATAAGCTTCTCCATTTCCGCATTTTGGGCAAATTGCATTTGTTACAGGAAAAACATCTGTGTCTTTATCTTTTATTATTCCTATTTTGGGTTTGATTTCAATTTTTTCAGAAGTTTCAATTTTGATTTTTGATTTTGCTTTGTAACCGCACCTTGGACAACCAAAATTTTTCTTTTTTTCAACTAATACACAACCGCATTTTGGACAAAATTCCATTACTTGTTTATTTATTCATGATTTAAAAATGTTTCGCAAAACATTTTTAGGGTTTAATTAAACAATGAGGAATCTTCTGCTTTTAAACAGAGGTTAGCAGGAGTTTTTCAAGCATATTAATAATATTTATAGTATAATAACATGTAAACTGAGATTAAGTTTGGTTGATTGTATTTAAGTTTTGTTCTGGATAATTTAAGCGCGTTTTAGTGAGGTTATATTTTTGAAAGTTAGTGGTAAAACAATAGGTATAAAGAATCATCTAAAAACATTTATTACTTTTGTCAGCCAGATTTTTGGCCATCCAAGAAAAGGGATTTTAATTACTGCTTTTCCGATAATCTGCTTCTGGTTAATGTGGGTTTCATCTGTTTTGTAGATGTTGTTTGATTTTGTCAGCTGTTCTGCATTGTGGTCTCCTTTTGTCTGGATTATTCCCTGTTCATTTATATTAATTATTCTGTGAATTATTGGATGCGGTGCTGTTGAGTCAGGATTTGATTTAAAAATAATAATGTCTCCTATTTTTGGTTTGAATTTTCCCCAAACAATAATCACATCTCCTTTTTTAAATCCATTTTTTAAAGAGAATTCAGAAAATTGTTCTTCACTTATGTTTTTGTTTTCATACCAGTTTCCGCAGGTTTTCCAGTATTTATTAAAGTTAATATAACCTATTTCTTTTTTTTCTTGTTTTGAATAAATATTTCCGCACAAAGTTAATCTGTGATAATTATCATTTATTATTTGATGGTCCATTGA
This sequence comes from Candidatus Dojkabacteria bacterium, assembly GCA_017610445.1. Classification (GTDB taxonomy): domain Archaea; phylum Nanobdellota; class Nanobdellia; order Pacearchaeales; family GW2011-AR1; genus ARS1285. The sequence goes on along the minus strand of JAFCCB010000002.1, from coordinate 25,076 downwards.
TGAGGATTCAACTCCTGCTAAAGGAAGAGAGGTTCCAAAGATTAATGATAAGCTTGGGAAGAAAATGAATTTTACAATTATATAGATTAAAGCAAGTGCAACAATCCAGCTCCAGATTGAATCAGAATGCCAAATCCAGTTCCATGATTTTTTTATATTTGATTTTATATTTTGAAAATCCATTCTATTATTTATTATCTATAATTTATAAACGCTATGCTTTTAGTAGCTTAATTGTTTTATAAATATTAATTTTTTATTCTCTTTTAATTTGATAAATTATATTAAGAAAAGAGGTTTTTAAGGATGGGGGTTAATCAAAAAGAAAAATTATTAAGGTAATTTTATTTTGCTTTTAGGTAGCTCTGTTCTGCTGGCAGGAAGGTCCTTTCCGTTAATACTTACATCTTCATATATTTTTTTTACTATTTGAAGATTTGCATATTTTTCAAGAGGATGGCCTTTTAGTAATCTCCCTCTTTCTATTTTGTCAAATTCTTCATCTGTAACACCTTCTTGGGCAATATCATAAGCATGCAGAGCAATTGGAATATTATTTGGGTCTTCTACTTTTAAATGGTGGTTTCCATTCAAATCTGTCCAAGCTTTTGCAACATATCCATTAACCTTGCTTGCTTTAATATGTTCTTCTTTGCATCCAGCTAAAGCAAGAACTGTTGATAAAGCAATCAAAACTAATTTTGATGTATTTTTCATCTTAAAAATATCACAGAAAATTCCTTTATAAATCCTACTATGGTTTCATTTTTAAGTAGTTACAATATAGAAAAGTTTATAAATGACATATGTCAGGTATAATGACTATGGAAATAAATAATGCAGTCAGAGAAAGGCAATTACAAGAAAGATTTGCTAATATGAATAATGGGGTAATTAGTTTATCTGAAGTGCTGAATGAAAGTGCAGAAAATTTAGATATTAATGATTTAACTAAGATAATGTTTAATCTGCAAAATATAAAAAAAGATTCTAAAGAATTTGGTGCAGAATATCGTATTGTTAGTGAAAAAGGAAAATTTAGTGGGGATTATGTAAATTTTATTAAAAATTCTGAGTTGGTTATGACTAAGATTAAAAGATTAATTAATATTAAATATAGGGATAATCCAATGGGTTATTTTGGTAATTAATGAAACTTAGAAAAGCTACAATAGGAGTAAGGCACAAAGGATGCTGGGGGAGTTTATGCACTGTTAAATTTCCAGAAATTATTATGAAAGAAAAAGGGCCGATTAATGTTGAGAAAATTAAAAGTGGTGTGAGGTTAAATGCAACATGGGATGTTAGTTTTCCAAATAAAAAACAATTTAAAGATTTTTTAAAGCATTTGGAAACATACGATATGATTAAAAAAATTAAAATTATTGAGTTGTATGAAACTCATGCTTTGGTTAAAACTGTCTGGACAAATAAGCAATCGAGTTATGCTATTATTTTGAAAAATAATTGTCTTTATACTTCGCCGGTTATTCAAAAAGAAGGGTATGAGATTTATGAGGTTATTACAGAAGAGCCGAATAAGCTTGTTGAAATTATGGAAAGTTTGGATGAAATTGGAGAAGCGAAATTATTTTCTGTTGGGAGAATTATTAGTGATTATCCTTTAAAATTAACAGAAAAACAGGCAAATGCTATTCAACAGGCTGTTGCTCATGATTTTTATAATTGGCCAAGAAAAATCAGCTTAGATGAAATTTCTGTAATGATTGGAATGAAAAGGAGAACTTTTCAGGAAAATCTCAGGAAAGCAGAGGCAAAATTACTTCCTGATTTGATTAAAGGTTTTTTTGAAAGGGTGGTTGTAAAATGAAATTAGAAAAAACAGTTAGGAAAATTTACAATCCAAGAATTGTGCATTCTGGAGCTTTGGAAAAGAAATTTGTAGGAAGAAAAAAAATTAATTTAGATGTTATGGATTTTGGAGATACGCGAGTTGAAGAAATTGGGATTACAGGAAGACGAAATTATTTTGTTGGAACTCATAAAGGAATTAAAGCAGAACATGCTTTGGATTATGTTGATTATTCAGGCAGGAATTATGCTTTGCTGATTACTTCTGGAAATGCTGGAAAAGCATTTGATATTGAGGGCAAGTATCACCCTAATCTGCAGGTTGTTAAATTTATGAATAAAGGAAAGTTGGTTGATGTTAATGTTGGTGAAACAGGAAGGGCTGATATTAGCATTAGGCTACCTAATAAATGGATGAACGCAGATAAAAAAGAACTTGAGAAATTTTGGAAGAGATTAATTGCTGGGAGGAATTTTGGAATAATTAGAAAGTATAGAAAATCTGCTGATTTTGAAGAATTAGCAAGTTTTGTTGATGAAGCAGGGGATTATGAAAGTGCAGTTGATGTTACTAATATTGATGATTATATTTCTAAAGATGAAAAGTATCCTTATTTAATTTCTCAGATTAAAGATGCTGTTAAGTATTATGATTGCATTATTGCTCCGATTGGAATTGGAGAGTTAGCTTTTGGATTAGTAAAGGCAAGAGAAAATTTAAGAGGGTTGATTAAAGGAAAATTATTTAATAAGCCTGCAAAATTATTGTTTGTTACAGGAAAGGCAAATCCTTTTGCTTTTAAATCAAATTCAAAAAGTGATGCTTGTATGCTGGATACTCCTAAACCAGGAAAAGCACACTGGAAGTTAAGAAAAGAAGGGGTTTATGATAGAGGGATTTATTTTTGCAGTTTAGATGATGAGAAAATAAATATTGCTAATGGAAGATTAAATGCTTTGGTGGAACAGGGTTTAAATATGAAAACAAGTTCTACTGGGAGTATGTGTTTTGGTGTTTTTAATGATGTGAAATCTCAGAAAGGGAATATTGTAATTCCTGCTTACAGGTTTAGAGAAGATTTAATGAAGTCTTTTAATGGAGTTTCTACAAAAAAAGATTATGTTATTAATCCAAGAGACAGAGTTTGTGTTGTTAATACTGGAGGAAGCAGATAAAATCACCCTTTTATTTTTCTATATCTAAATTAGCTTTCTGCTGTTCTTTGAATTTATTTTCTGCTCTTTTCTTTTCAGCTTTGTGTGTGATTGTTTCTCCAATATTTTTTAAGAATCTGCAACCAGATTTTAAACTGATGAATGCTCCTGTTAAATAACCTGCATGAGCCCCTGAATTAAAAGTAATCAGTTTAGTAAGGTTTTCCTGATAATTATTAATTAATTCTGCAGTTGTTTTTAAAATTCCTAAACCTTCTTGGACATTAAAATAATTTCCAAAATAATTAATTGCTGTTCCAATGCCAATAGTTGCAGCTGCCAAAGGCAAGATTCCTTTTGCTGGTTTTGGCAGATATTCTTCTGCATAACTTACTGCTTTGTCTATTGTATAAGCTGCTAAACCTGCAGAACCTAATCTGCAAATTTGTTCTGCTCCGTATCTTGCAACATCTGGTATAGTGTTGTTCATTATTATACTGTCTAAGTCATGCAGAACTTGCTGTCCTGCTTTTAATCCAGCAAATGCTAAAACAGATTTTTTTATTTCATTTGCCATTATTTATTTTCTGTTATGATAAGCCTGCATGAATGAATCCATTGTCTTTTGTGAAACTTTATTGTCATTTAAGACATTAGTTTCTTTTTCGTAGATTCTTTTAGATACATTTTCCATATTTTCTTTTGGTGTAGCTATTGCTGTTCTGCTTTCATGTTTGATTTCAAGAACTTTTATAGCGAGTTCTCCGTCTGACATACATCCACTTAATAAAGGGGCAACTGTCATTATTCCAGCTGCTGCAATTTTTGCTAAATAATTTGTTTTCATTTTTTTTAAATCCTCCTTACAATAATTTTAGTGTAAGTAGAGAAATTAGAAAACTTAGGATTAACAAATTTTAATGACATTTGGCAAAGAATAGAGATGACATATGTCCTTTCAAAAAATTTAAAAGCAGGGTTTATGTGGGTGAGGGATGGAAGATTTGCCAAAGAAAGTATCAAAAAAAGATTTTGGGGGCATGAGTGAAATACTTGAAGCTATTAAGAAATGCCAAACTCCAGAAAAAATAAAAGATTTTTATAAAACATATGTTTCTAAAATAAAAAAGGAAGCAGAAAAACAAGCTAATGGAGATATTATGGAAAAACCTGAAAAATATGCCTGCGCAAATATAAAATTTTGTTTTGATAATCTTAAAATTGAGAATAAGAAATTAATTTTTTATAATTGGGAAAAAGAAATCCCTGGTTTAAGTGGTGCTTATCTGGAAGAGAGTTTATAAAAAATATATACTCAAGAATATAAAGTTTTAAATAGTGTATATCTCTTGTGTATACTGAAAGTATACACAATCTCCTTTCCAGCCATACTTTGTATGGCTGTTTTATTAAAATAAAATGGATATACTAAATTACAAAATATTACTAATCTTGCAAGAACTTAAGTTCGTGAGATGAGAAGATTAAGCGAGAACAATTAATCTGCAGAGCTTAATATTTTGTAGAGATATAAGTAAAAAATAATATTGATAAAATCAAAATAAAAAATGACAGATATTTTTGACAATGTGATTTTATGCAGGAAATGCGGGGAAGAAATGAACCCTATAAAATTAGAAAGAAATGGATTTATTTTAAGGGCTCTTGAATGCAAGAAATGCGGTTCTCGTTTACTGCATCCTGTTGATGAAAGTGAATATAATAAATTTATTCAATTAAAGAATAAAACTTTTAGAGTTAAGATGAGATTTGTTGGGAATTCTTATGCTGTTTCAATTCCCAGGGAGATAGTAAGATTTATTAAGGAGCAAGAGAAAGTAATGGATAATATGGTTAAATTATGTTTTAGCAATTCTAAAAAATTGAGCCTTGTTTTTGGCAAGGAGGAAAAATGATAAACATAAATCAGGGAGTTAAGTTAAGAGTCTCAGAAGCTCTTCAAGATGATGCATACAAAGGCATTGCAAGAATTGATTTTGAAGTTATGAAAGAATTGGGAATTAAAAGAGGAGATGTTATTTTAATTAAAGGCGGAAAAGAGACAGTTGCAATTGCAGATAAGGCTTATCCTGCAGATGTTGGCGAGGGAATAATTAGGATTGATGGAATTATCAGAAAAAATTCTCATACAGGGGTTTCTGAAAATGTTATTGTTAAAAAGGCAAATATTAAAGAAGCTAAAAAAGTGATTATTGCCCCTGCTCAAAGAGGAATTATGATTCAGGGAAATTTAAAGCCAGGTTTATTAGGGAGAGCAGTTTTAAAAGGAGATATTGTTGTTTTGGGGGGTGTTAGAAGAAGACGGGATTTAATGTCAGAAGATTTAGAAAATTTATTTGGCAATTTTGGGGATGTTTTTGGAGATGCTTTTGGAGGAATGGGTTTAGGTGGACTGCAACAAATTAGATTTTTGATTGTAAATACAAATCCTTCTGTTCCGTGCATAATAACTGAAAATACAGAAGTTGTTTTTAGCAATAAACCTGTAGAGATTTCTAAAGAAAATATCCTTGAAGTAACTTATGAGGATATTGGTGGATTGAAAGAAGAAGTTAAAAAAGTAAGGGAAATGGTTGAAGTTCCATTAAAGCACCCTGAGATTTTTGAGAGATTAGGTGTTGAGCCACCAAAAGGAGTTTTATTGCATGGACCTCCTGGGTGTGGAAAGACTTTGCTGGCAAAGGCAGTTGCAAATGAATCAGAGGCAAATTTTATTTTGTTAAATGGGCCAGAAGTAATGAGCAAGTTTTATGGAGAGAGTGAGAAAAAAATTAGGGATATTTTTGATGAGGCTGAGAAAAATTCTCCGTCAATTATTTTTATTGATGAAATTGATGCTATTGCTCCTAAAAGAGAGGATGTTGGGGGGGAGGTTGAGAGGAGAGTTGTTTCACAATTATTAACAATGATGGATGGTTTGCAGTCAAGGGGAAAGGTTGTTGTTATTGGTGCAACTAATCGTCCTAATGCTATTGATTCTGCGTTAAGGCGTCCTGGGAGATTTGACAGAGAGGTAGAGCTTAGAGTTCCTGATAAAAATGGCAGATTGCAGATTTTGAAAATTCATACAAGAAATATGCCCTTGACAAAAGATGTTAATTTAGATTATTTTGCTGGAATAACTCATGGGTTTGTCGGTGCTGATATTGCTGCTCTTGCAAAAGAATCTGCTATGATTGTTTTAAGAAGACTGCTTCCTAAATTAGAATTGAAAGAAGATGAGCCAATTCCAGAGGAAATTTTGAAAGAACTTAGGGTTAGGAAAAAAGATTTTCAAGAGGCTCTGAAAGTTGTTCGTCCGTCTGCGATGAGAGAAGTTATGGTTGAGACACCTAATATTAGTTGGGTGGATATTGGAGGATTGGAAGAAGTCAAGCAAAATTTGAAAGAGGCTGTTGAATGGCCTTTGAAATATCCTGAGTCATTTACTCGTTTGGGGATTAGGGCTCCGAGAGGAATTTTACTTTATGGTCCGCCTGGAACAGGCAAGACATTGTTGGCAAAAGCAGTTGCTAAAGAAAGTGAGGCAAATTTTATTCAGGTTAAAGGGCCTTCTTTATTAAGCATGTGGGTTGGAAAATCAGAAGAAGGTGTGAGAAAAATATTTGAAAGGGCAAGGCAGGTTTCTCCTTGTATTATTTTCTTTGATGAAATTGATTCTTTAGCAGGCAAAAGAGGATTGGAAACAGGAACAAAAGTTACTGAGAGAGTTTTAAACCAGTTGCTTGCTGAAATGGATGGTATTGAAGATTTAAGCAGTGTTATCGTAATTGGCGCGACAAATCGTCCTGATATGTTAGATAGTGCTTTGCTTCGTCCTGGAAGATTTGACAGGATTTTATTAACTCCTGCTCCGACAGAAGAAGGCAGAAAACAAATTTTTAAAATTCACACTAAGAATATGCCTTTGGCAAAAGATGTTAGAGTAAATCAAATTATTGAAAAAACAAGTGGTTTTGTAGGGGCTGACATGGAAGCTCTTGTCCGCGAAGCAGCAATGCTTGCTTTAAGAAAGGATATTGACAGCAAGGAAGTTAAAATGGAAAATTTTAATGATGCTTTGAAAAAAATGTCTGCTTCAGTTACAAAATCAGATAATGAGAAATATAAAAGAATAGAGCAGGAATATTTAAGGAGTGCTAAAGCATCTTTAGAGCAACCAGTTGGGTATCTGGGTTAAATTTAAATATGGCAAAAAATGGGATTTTTTGATGATGATCCATTTGAAGATATTGTAAGAGAATTTTTTGGAGGAAATAGTGTTCCAAATAAACGAAGTAATACTATTATTAGCGGTGAAAAAGAAGAAAGAGTTATTGATTTTATTGAAGATGAAAATTATGTTTATCTTATTTTTGAATTTCCTGGTTATGAGGAGGGAGATATTTTTGTTAGTGTTAAAGGCAGAGAACTTCAGGTTAAAGCTAAAAAACATTCATTAGAAAAAATACAATCTTATTTTTCTGAAAAATTAAATCAGGGAATTAGTGTTCAAAAAACACTCCCGAGATTTATTAATCCTAAAAAATTTAAATATACTATTAAAAATGGAGTTTTAGAAATTACATTTAATAAAAGATAAAGAAACTAAATTAGAAAAAAGAAATTTATGAGTAGAAAAACTAAGGTAGAAAAATGGCAAAAGAAAAATCAAAACAAAAAATTGAATTAGCAGTTATAGAATCTTTGCAGGAAGATATAGACAAAGGAATTGCAAGAATTCCTTCAAAAGTTATGAATTCTCTGGGATTAGTTTCAGGGAATATTGTAGAAATAAAAAAGAAATCTGCAGGAGTTATTAAAGTTATGAGGGCTATTAGCAAGGATAATGGAGAGGTAATTCGTTTAGATGGAACTACTCGTTCTAATATTGGTGTATCTATTGGAGAAAAAATTATCTTAAATTCTGTTAAAATTGATAAAGCAAAAAATATTACATTGGCTCCCACTCAGGAAGGGATTAGATTTAGCGATGACCCAACTGAATATTTTCATAATAAATTATTAGATAAACCATTATTTGCAGGACAGAAAACAGTAATTGATGTTTTTGGAAACAGGTTAAATTATGTTGTTTCAAAGGTTTCGCCTAAAGGTTATGTTATTGTAACACCTTCTACAAAACTAATTATTTCTGATGAAGTTGTTTCTGGAGAATTGAATGCAACTGGAATTAGTTATGAGGATATTGGTGGATTGAAAAATGAAATTGAGTTAATCAGAGAAATGGTGGAATTGCCGATGAAAAATCCAGAGATTTTTGAGAAATTAGGTGTTGGTGCTCCAAAAGGTATTTTATTAACAGGACCTCCTGGAACAGGAAAGACATTATTGGCAAAAGCAGTTGCGACTGAAACAGATTCTAATTTTTATTCAATTGCAGGACCAGAAATTATGTCAAAGTATTATGGTGAGTCTGAAAAACATATCAGGGAAATTTTTGAGAAAGCAGGCAAGAATGCACCTTCGATTATTTTTATTGATGAGATTGATTCTATTGCACCTAAAAGGGCTGAGGGAATAGACCAAACAGAAAAAAGAGTTGTTGCTCAGCTTTTGACTTTAATGGATGGGTTAAAATCAAGAGGGCAGGTTGTTGTTATGGCTGCTACAAATCGTCCTGAAGATGTTGACGGGGCATTAAGACGTCCTGGGAGATTTGACAGAGAATTAAAAATAGATCCCCCAAATGAAGAAGGCAGAAAAGAGATTTTAAGAATTCATACAAGAGGAATGCCTTTGGCAAAGGATGTTGATTTTAATGAAATTGCCAGGAAAACAATTGGCTATACTGGCGCAGATGTTGAAGTTTTGAGTAAAGAGGCTGCTTTAAAGGCGATTAAACCATATTTTTCTAAATTAAAAAATTTGCAGGACAGAGTTCCTACTGAAATCTTAGATAAAATCAAAGTTACTCGTGAAAATTTTGTTGATGCAATAAGAATGGTTGAACCATCTGCAATGAGAGAGGTTTTAATTGACAAGCCAAATGTCAGGTGGAATGATGTTGGCGGGTTGGAAGAAGTTAAATCAAAGTTGAGAGAGTTAGTAGAGCTGCCTTTGCTAAGGCCTGATTTATTTAAGAAAGCAGGGATTAAACCTTCAAAAGGAATTTTATTAAGCGGACCTTCTGGAACAGGCAAGACATTATTGGCAAAAGCAGTTGCGACAGAAGCAAATGCAAATTTCATTTCTGTTAAAGGACCTGAATTAATCAGCAAATGGGTTGGAGAGTCTGAAAAACATATTAGAGAGGTATTTAAAAAAGCAAGACAGGTTGCTCCTGCAATAATTTTTTTTGATGAGTTTGATTCAATTTCAAAAGCAAGAGGAAGTTCTTTAAATGATTCTACTGAAAAAGTTGTTAATCAGCTGTTAAGCGAGTTAGATGGTGTTGAGGAATTAGAAAAAGTTATAGTTATTGCAGCGACAAATAGAAAAGATCTTATCGATGAGTCATTATTAAGAGCAGGCAGGATTGATACTCATGTTGAATTGAAAATCCCAGATAAAGAAACAAGAAAAAAGATTTTTGAGGTTCATGTGAGAAATATGCCTTTGGATAAATCAATTAAGATTTTAAATTATGTTAATAAGTCAGATGGATGGACTGGTGCAGATATTGAAATGATTTGCAGAACTGCTGGAATGAATGCAATTAAGAGATATTATAAATCTACTAATAAAAAAGTGATTTTAAAAATCTCAAAAGATGATTTTGATGAAGCATTTAAAAGTGTGAGTGAAAATAAAGGTAAAGTGATTGAGGATTTGGTTAAGAGCCTTCCTAAAGGGTTACCTAAGAGGTTACCTAAGAGTTTATCTGGCTCTAAAAAAAGTAAGGGGAAAAAATAATTTATATATTACTAATCTATTTAAGGCGTCTTTTCCAAGATAAATCTATTTGCAATATTAATAACTGCAACAGCAATAACTGTTCCAAAGAATAAGATTAAAACAAGTATTGCAAATATTTTATTCCAAGTTAATTTCATTGTGCATATTTATTGTTTATTATTTTGGGAAATTAGATTTATTTAATTCTAAGCTCTTTTTCAAATTTTGTAATTGTTTTTTATGTGGTATCTTCACCTGTCAATGTTTTTTTTGGATATTATTATAATGTATTATAATATTTAAGGGTTTTGGTGATAGAATTAATTGTTTTTTAAATGCAGAAGAAATCCATATCATTTATGATATGGTATCAATAATGTGCAAAACTTTGAGATATGTAGATGAGAAGCTTAAGCTCTGTTTTGTGTAGCTAAAAATTGTAAACAGATATTAAAAAGGAAACTTCACACTTTAGTGTGGAGAGGATGTCATAATTATCTTGTTGTAACAATAATCTCATTATCTTTTTTTATAAAAGTATGTTCTGTTTGTGAAACTGGTTTGTGGGATTTTTCAATTAATTGCGCGAAGTTTCTAGTTATTCCTGCCTGCTCAAGTTCTTTTAATGCTATCCTTGCTGTTCCTGAACCAAATTTTTCTTGAATTTCTCTTAGTGAAAAAGGAAGAAGTTTGTATTTTTTCCAGATATAATCAAAAATTTTTCTTGCTGTTGGGCTTCTGGTGTTTTTTGGTTCGATGATTTGAAAAATATTGCTGGGTGCTCCTTCATAAATTTTGCCAATGCCGGTTGTTGCAAAAGGTTCGCAAGCATAAGCTCCGTCTTCTAATTTTTTATTATTTCCATTTGCATAATTTGGAATTGATGGGGAGGTATGAATTTCATATTTATTTAAACCATGTCCTGAAAGATTTATAACTGGTGAAAATCCTTTTTTTTCAATTGTGTTTTGTATTGTTTCGCCAATTTCATTTAATGTTAAATCCTGGTTTTGTTTTAAGGAGTTTAAAACATTATTTAATGCCTGTTCACTGGCTTTGATTAATTCTTTATGTTCCTGATTTGGTGTTAAGTCCATTGAGAATGCAGTGTCTGCAATAAATCCGTTTATGGAAATTCCTACATCAATTTTTAATAAGCCTTGTGCTTTTGTTTCATCTTCTAATGTTGGGTGGTAATGTGCTGCTATGTCATCTACAGAAAGATTAACTGGAAAAGCAGCTAGTGCTCCTTGTTTTTCTATTTGTTTATGAATTTTTTGCGCGATTTCTAATAAAGGCATCCCTGGTTTTATTAATTGTCTTGCATATTTTTTGATTTCTATTGATATTTTACCTGCTTGTTTGTAGTTTAAGATTTCTTGTTGGTTCATATTTTTATTTGTAATTGGTAATTTAAAAAATGTTGTGTTTTTAGCTTGATTATCTATTGGGATTTAGCAGGACAAATTTGGAAAGGGGTTTTTAAAGTTATTGATGATTTTTGAGTTTTTTAGGGTATATAAAGTTTTAAAAATAGATGAGTGGTATTTTTTGTTATGAAAGAAGGAGATGCATATAAAAAATATTTGGTGGATTTTAGCAAGACTTGTAAAAGAGTTATTGGTGAGATTAGTGGGATTTTTAGCAGTTCCTGGGATATTGTCAAAGATTTTGGATATTTAGCTGGGCATTTTTTAGATAGTTCTTTTAAAACAAAAAATTATAATTCTTTAGCTAAATTTAATACTGCTTATTTTAATGAAAATAATAATTTGCGTTCTGAAATTGGATGTTTAAATGAAAGAGTAGATGATTTAGCTAATAAAGTTAAAGAACAAAAAAACAAAATTAAAAAATGTGAGGAATTAGAATCTAAATGTGGTAAATTAGAAAGAAGAAATTCTGAATTAGAGAATTTATGCGGGCAACAGAATAGAGTAATGCATAGATTGCAGCGCTCTTATAAAAAAGTTTGTGAAAACTGCATTATTGAACATGAAAAATTTATTATAGAGCGGGCTAAAGAAGGTGATGCTAAACTAAGTTATGTTGTTATAAAAGGATTAGATAAGATTTTAGTAGCCACCCCTGAATTTGAGAACAAATTTTATTTTAATAATGATGAAATAAAGGGAAAGAGTTATTTTAAAGTTTTAAAAGATTCAATTAATTCAAAATTTGTTAAAGGCATGAAAAAATTTTTTGTTACGCCTGAAGAAGTGGATTATGAAACTATTATAGTTGATGGAAAAAATAAAGAGCGGGTTATTCATTTTGTTAAATATAAACCAGAGGCAATGATTACTTTGCAACCAGATATTTCTGGGAAATTAGCTGAACAATCTACTTTTTATACAAGGGTGGATGTTCATGATGTGGGGATTTTAAAAAGGACTAAAGAGGGAGTTTTAAAAAAATTTTATCATTCATATAAGGTTCCTGGGAGATTGCAGGAATTTATTGAACAAGAATGTATTAAAGATACTTTATTGAAGAATGAAGAAATGGGTGAAATTTCAAAAAAATTAATAGAACAGGGGATGGAAGCAAAAAAAATAATAAAGCTTTGGGATAACTCTAATGGAGATGAAGAAAAATTTAGAGAAAGTGGCGCAGAGGAATTAAGAAAGATAAAGGAAAATAAAGAAAAGAAAAATAAAGAAAAGAAAAATAAAAAATAATTATTTTACTCTCCGTTCTTTTGAAATGAAGTTTGTAATTTTTTCACCTGTTGATTTTCCGCAACCTAAAAATTCATTATTGTATTTGAAAATTTTAAAACTCTTGTTTGTTTTAATATCTAAATCATTTCCTCTAAGCCATTCTTGTGCTTGTTTATTATTAAGGTTTAGAATGTTTTTTGTTGTTTGATTTTTGAAAAGTTGTGTGCCATCTAAAGTTAATCTTATTCCATCTGTTTGCTGTTTTGCAAAATAAAGTCCTATATTTTCAATTCTAAGATTTTTATCTAATGTATTTAGTTCTTCTGTTGATAAATTTCCAGAATATGCTCTTAATTTTTCTTTACCAAATCTTAACAAAAGATAAGGTAGTTTGATTATTCCAAACTGTTCTTTTAATTGTCTTAATATTTTCTTTTTTTCTGATGAGCGGATGATTTTCATTTTATTTTTATTAATTAATATTTATTTAAAGATTTGAGTTGATTTGATGAGTAGTTTAACATTTTATTTGTGCAGTTTAACATTTTATTTGTGCAGTTTAACATTTTATTAGTTATTGATATTAGTTTATTAATCAGATAATTTTTTTATTTTACAAACAAAAAATCCCTCCATATTATTGTCATGATGGTAGATTCTATGTGCTTTTTTTAATTCATTTGAGAAGGTTTTGTTTTTCCATTTTGTTATTCCTGGGCGGGATTTTATTGGTAATGTGATTTCTTGGATTTCTATATTTGGATTGTTATCTAAAAGATATTGGATTACTTCTTCATTTTCCTCTGGTGCATAAGTGCATGTTGAGTAAATCATTTCGCTGTTTGGTTTAAGTAGTTGAATAGAAGCTGATGCTAATTTTTTTTGTTTATTTGAAAATTTCTTCAAAATATTTTCATTCCATTCTAAATATGTTTTTGGAGAGGTTCTGATGTTTCCTTCACCTGAGCAAGGAGCATCAATGAGAATTTTATCAAATTTCATGTTTAATTTTTTGAGAATTTTTATTAACTGCAGTCCATCGTGTCTTGTGATTATTGTATTTGTAATTCCGCATCTTTCTAAATTTGCAGATAAAATTGCAATTCTTCCAATTGTTAAATCATTTGCGATTATTGTTCCTTGATTTTGCATTAATTCTGCTGTTTGTGTTGTTTTTGAACCTGGCGCTGCACAAAGATCAAGGATTATGTTGTTTGGTTTTGGATTTAAAGCTAGAATAGGCATCATGCTTGTAATTTCCTGAACATAATAATATCCTAACAAATGTTCTTTTGTTTTTCCTAATTCTCCTGGTTTAAGCTGTGATTGTATTTGGAAAGCATTTGGCAGAATTTGTTTGAGCTTCCAGCCTTTTGCTTCAAGTTTTTGTTTTAATTTTTCTGGTTGGATTTTAAGGGTGTTAACTCTAATTGATTTTTTTGGTTTGGTTTTTGCTGTTTCAAAGAATTGTTTTGTATCTGCTTTATCTTTGAGCAGGGCTGTTATTCTTTTTATGAAAAGAGGTTTTGGCTGGTAGTCCATTTTATTATTAATATTTATTAGTTTTAATATTTTATTGATTTTTAAACTTGAGCCTCTGTTTTTTTATAGCTTGATATTTTATAGATTATTGATATTATTAATGATTATTTTAATTCTCACATATGCTTTTAAATTTATTTGATAGTTCTTTTTTATGGTAAAAATAGGAATAATAGGTGGGAGCGGATTAGATAATCCTGAGTTAATTTCTAATTATGAGGAGAAAGAGGTTGAAACAAAATATGGGAAACCAAGTTCTAAAATTATTCTTGGTAAGATTTCTGGTGTTGATATTTGTGTTCTTGCACGGCATGGCAAAAATCATAAAATTCCTCCAAGCCAGATAAATTATAGAGCAAATATTGCCGCTCTTAAAATTTTAGGATGTACACATATTTTAGCAACAAGCGCTGTTGGTTCTTTAAAAGAAAAAATCAAGCCAGGGGATTTTGTTTTTCCTAATCAATTTATTGATTTTACTAAATCCCGAAAATTGAGTTTTTATGATGAGATTGGAGAGATTAAGCATACTGAAATGGTTAATCCTTTTTCAAAAGAGTTGAGGAGGATTTTAGTTAATGCTGTTGGTGAATTTGGTTTTAGAAAACATGATTGGGCTACAATTCTTGTTATTGAAGGGCCGAGATTTTCTACCCGTTCTGAAAGTTTTATGTTTAGAAATTTTGCAGATATTATTGGCATGACTGCTGTTCCTGAATGTAGTTTAGCAAAAGAAGCAGGTATTCCTTATCAAACAATTGCTATTGTTACTGATTATGACTGCTGGAAAAAAGATGAGAAGTCTGTTACATGGGAAATGATTAAACAAAGAATGAAGGAGAATGCAGATAAAGTTAAACAATTAATTTTGAAGGTTGTGCCTAAAATTGCGAATAGAGATTCAGAATTTATTAAAAGTAAAATAAGAACAATCCCTGATTTTCCAAAACAAGGAATTATGTTTAGAGACATTACAACTCTTTTAGGAGATAAAGAAAGTTTTGATAAGGTTATTAATATTTTTTATAATAGATACAAGGATAAAGGAATTGAAGTTGTTGCAGGAATTGAAGCAAGAGGTTTTATTATTGGAGGGGTTTTGGCTAATAAGCTTGGTGTTGGTTTTATTCCAATTAGAAAACCTGGCAAGTTGCCTTATGAAACTGAAAGTGAGGAATATTCTTTAGAATATGGAACAGATAAAGTTGAGATTCATAAAGATGCTATTCAAAAAGGGCAGAAAGTTTTGCTTGTTGACGATTTGATTGCAACTGGCGGGACAGCCTGTGCTTCTGCGAATTTGATTGAAAGATTGAGCGGGCAGATTTATGAAATTGCTTTTATTATTGATTTGCCTGATTTAGGTGGACGCGAGAAATTAAAAAAATGGAAAGTTTTTAGTTTGGTGGAGTTTAAAGGAGAATAAGATGGGTTTAGAAAATCTTAATTCATTAAATTTTGAAGAATCTGATGAAAAATTTGAAGAGATATTAAAAAAGATTTCTGATATTGGTATAAAATATGATTTGTGTAAATTAAGAGCTAAAGAATATAAGTTTCTTTCACAAATTGATGGTATAAGAGAGGAAGCGAGAAAGAGGAAGAATTATTTTTTACAGATAGCAAAAAGTTTGGAATAAACTGAACTAGATATTCTTAATCAAATACTTTATAAATTATTAATCTCTGTCCTTTTTATGATAGATTATTATGAAAAACTGATTCGTAAAGGAGAAATTCAAAAATTAAGAGATTACTCTGCAGATTGCTGGATTGAAGTTATTAACCCTTCTAAAGAAGAAATTGAATTTTTAGTTGATAAATTTAAATTAGAAAAAGATTTAATTTTAGATGGTTTGGACATTTATGAAATGCCAAGAATTGAAGAAGAAAATAGCAAAGCATATATTTATCTAACAATTCCAACATCAAAAATTCAAAATGAGTATACAAGTTCTTTTTTAATTATTATTTCTAAAAATGTTTTTATTACAATTAGCAAATTTGAATTAGAGATTTTTGATAAGTTAAAAGGAATTAAGAATTTTTTGACAAATAAAAAAACATTGAGTTTTTTGCAGATACTTTTATTTTTGTCTAATAATTATAATCAGGATATAAGGAAGATTTTAAGAGAAGTTAAGAAAGATAGGAGGAATATTAGGAATTTGAAAGAGAAAGATATTTTAGATTTAGTTTTGCGGGAGGATATTTTAAATGATTATCTTGCGAGTTTTTCTCCTTTAATTTATATGCATGCTATGATGATTAAACTTAAGGCGATTAGGTTTAAGGAAAATGAAAAAGAATTTATTGAAGATTTAATTGTAGATTTAAATCAGACATTGGCTTCCTGCAAGGCAGCGCTTAAAACAATTACAAATATGAGGGATTATTATCAGACAACTTTGTCAAATAATTTAAATAAAATTTTAAAAGTTTTGACAATTTTTACAGTTCTTATGACAATTCCTGCTGTTTTGTCTGGGATTTATGGGATGAATATTGTTTTGCCTTTTCAAGGAATGTCAGGGATATTTTGGATGTTAATAGGAATTGTTGTGTTAATCTGGGCAATTGTAATAATTATTTTTAAGAAGAGCAGGATTTTATAATTTATTTTTCAATCAAAGGCACGAAAACAAAACCAGGATATTCTTTGATTTTTGTTTGTTTTGATTCTCTTTTTATATAAAAGATTGAGTTTTTCACAACACAAACCATAATTCCTCCAAAATCTAATTGTGAGATGATTTTTTGAGGAAGTTCATTAGCAGATGCAGAGATTAAAATTCTGTCAAAAGGGGCTTTTTGTTTTAGTCCTTTTGTTCCATTTGCATGAATTATTTTTATGTTTTTTTTGGTTTTTAAAACTTGTTTTGATTTTTCAGCAAGTTGTTTAATTCTTTCAACACCATAAATTTTAGAGTTTTTACTGATTTGGTTGATAAGTGCAAGAACATAACCGCTTCCTGAACCGATTTCGAGAATTTTGAATTTTTTTAATTCTAATATCTTATTATTAGTTTTATTTTTTGAGATTAGCTTTTTGTTGTTATTAGTTTTATTGTCTAATTCAGGCAATCTAAGCAGATTTAACATAAATGCAATTGTGTATGGTTGAGAAATTGTTTGTCCTTGTCCAATTGGCAGGGGCTGGTTTTCATAAGCATATTGTTTTAATTCTTTTGGAATGAAATTTTCTCTTTTAATTTTTTTAAAGGCATTTAAGATTTTGTTTGAAAAACCTTGTTGTTGCAGAGATTTTAGGAGTTGGGATTTATTCATGATATATTTAAGAAAAATTAATATAAAAATGTTTTAGATAATTAGAAAGATTTAAATAAGTGGCATCACTTATTTTTTTATGACAAATATAACTTTATCTATTGAAGATTCTGTGTATAAAAGAATGAAAGAATGTTCTGAAATAAAATGGAGTGAGTTTGTGCGTAGAATTATAAAAAAGAGGTTAGAAGAGTTGGAAAAAATCAACAAAATTGATGAAGAAAGCATATTTACTATGCTTGCATCTGAAGAAGTATTAAAAAAAGATTGGGATAATGAATTAGATGAGAGGTGGAATAATGTTTAGTATAGAAAATCAAAGATTTTCTGTCCAATAAAATTTGAAATGGAACCAAAATTTTATTGTCAAAAAGATATTGTTCTTATTCCTTTTCCTTATTCAGATTTGACAACTTTAAAGCAAAGACCTGCCTTGATTATTTCTAATAATAAAATAAATAAAATGCAAGATCGTATTTGCTGTCTTATTACTACTAATCCTCATAAAGATGATTTATTAATAACAATTAATTCTTTTCAAGAAGGAGGATTGCCTTTTAAAAGCTGGTTAAAACCGCACAGGATATTTACAATTCATGAAAAAATAATAAAGAAAAAGCTCTGCACAATTAATAATGATTTTTATGATAAGGTTGTTGAGGCGATTAATAGGTGTATAAAGAGGGATTAGAAAATTAGAACTTGTTCACTTTAAAGTTTTTTCCATTTTATAACTTGTAAAATTAATTTTATTAGATCTCCATCTATTTTTTTTAATTAATTTATATTCTTGTTTGATGTAAAAGTTATAAGTGGTTTTAGTTGAGTAAAGATGAACTTTTTTTATTCCTTTCTTTTTTGCAAAATTTTCAATAAATGTTAATAATTTTTTTACCAATTCCCTTATTAATATAATTATATTTAACAAATAATCCACCAATTTTGTTTTTTTCTAAATCTATAATCCCTAAAATTTTATTATTTTCGGTTATACAAAACATGTCTTTTTTTTCATTTTTTCTAAAATTAATTTTAGAGGATTTTTCTTGTTTAATATTTCAATTTGTCTTTTAGAATAATCTTTACTATTAATTTTTTCAAAAGTTTTCTTTCTTAGATTTGCTATTTTTTTATAGTCCTTTGGTTTTGCTTTTCTTATTTGCATTTCAAAAATCAACTCCTTTAATCAATAAGTTATTTAATTTAATAAATTTACTCTTATTAATTAAAGTCGCCTAACTTTTTCTGCTGTTTTCCTTCAACAAGTTCTTTTATATTTATTTTAAAGACTTCAAAAATATTTTCAACTGCTGGCAGGATTTGATTGTTTAAATAGTACTTGATGTCATATTTTCCTTTCTCATTTGGCATTTTTGCACGCTCTCTTACTAATGCTTTTTTATTTTCTGTTTCTGAGATATAATATTCAATAAGCATTCCTATGTCAATTGGAAGTTCCTGCTCCTGCATTCTTTTTGCTATTGTTACATGAGGAGGAATTGATTTATATTCATTTATTGGTTTTTTTAATTGGGTTCTAATAATTAATTGTTTTAATGGAATTTCTCTTTTTTTAATCTGTTTAATTATTTGTTTTAAATATTGCAATGCTTTTTTTTCATTTCCTGTTGTTAAGATTAAATTTAGGATTTTGTTTTGGGTTTGTCTTGCAAGATTGCACCAATCTCTTCTTACTGTTTCAAAGCCTCGGATTTTTATTTTATTTTTTTCATTGATTAATGCATATTTCTTTTTTGCTCCAAATTCGCCTGTTCTTTTTGTCACCCAAATCCCCCGCTTATAAAAATCCTCTAAATCAAGCTCCATTATTCCCGGGAGTTTTTTATTTATTTTATTTAATAATTGGAGGGTTTGTTTTTTTGTATGTTTGTTTAATTTAAATGCAATAGAGTCTGTATCTCCATAAATTAAATCAAAATTCTGTTTTTTTAATTGTTCCATTACCTGTTTTAAGTTTTTTCTTGCAAAATATGCAGTGCTTGATGCTGCTTCTACACAATAATACCTTGCTCCGAAAAAACCCTGATATCCATATGCAGCATTTGCTAAAAGTTTATAGGCATTGCTTCTTGCTTTTGTAATAGGATTTGGATTTTTATTATACTCTTTTTTATATTGTTTTCTTTTGATTATTATTTCTTTTAACAGTTCTGGAACAAATCCCTGTTCTTTAGTAAAATAAATTTTTTTTCTGTCTAATTCTCCTTGATATAAATCTGTTTTATTTTTCTTCTGGGTTAGTGTTGAACGAGACAAATTATAACTAACAATTACACTTGCGTACATACTTGTAAAATCAAAGAAGCAGATATTTTCATATAATCCTGGTATTGGCTGAAAAACAAAAGCCCCCTCATATTTCGGACGCATTCTTCTTTCCCCAATTTCTTCGTGAGTTGGATGTTTTTCTGCTATTTCATTAAATTTGTGGAGATTATGAATAATAAGTTCTTCAAAATTATTTGCCATTGTATTTCTTGAAATATTAAACAAAGGCTCTTGGATAATTCTGGTTATTTCTAATAAATCTGACCAGGCTTTTTGTATTAGTTTATATACTAAAACAGAATCCTGTAAATTATATTCAAAGAACTTTTCCCAGTTTGGTTTTTTTAATTTTACCTGTTCTAATGGAGAAAATTTAAGTTTTCTTTCTTCTAGAAGTTCTCCTGCTACTTCATTTAAACTTAAAGTTTCTGACTTAAGATATTGAGAATATGCATTTCTAATAAATCTTAATAAATCAATATGGACAATTCCGTTTATTTTTCCAGTTAGGATTCTCCCTCTTGAAAATTTTGGCTGTGAATTGTCAATTCCTAAATTTAATCTAATTTTATTTTTTTCAGCTCTTGCCCTTAAGTAAGGCAAATCAAAACCATCTGAGAAATAACCTGTTAAAATATCAGGAGAATACTCTTTTACATATTTAACAAAAGATTCTAACATCTCTGCCTCATCTTTAAAGCATTCTACATAATTAAGTTTTGTCTGGTATTTTTTCCATGTTAAAACTTTTTTAAAGTTCTCTCCGACTAGGGAAATCATTAAGATTTCTCCTTTTCCTATTTCTAATTCATCTGTTTCAATATCGTAAGCTAAGATTTTTGGCGAGAAGTTTTTTTGTGCTGTTTCAGATATTTTTTCTGCTTCTAATACTAAATCAACATTTAAATTAGCATCGAGAAATCCGAATTTTTGTGAGTTATTGAGTATTTTGCCCTGGATTTTACACCATTGGAGAGGTTTTAATTTTCTTTCAATGATATATTTTGTGATATACCCTAAATCATATTCCCTTCTTTTATTAATTTCTTTCATGCCAATTTTGCCTGCAATTGCATGAGCATCTTTGTAGTTTGTTACAAAAATTTTAATTGCTTTCACAGATTTTCCCAAGAATTTTTTGCTGTGAATTTCTGTTTTTAGAACTTTTGAGATTCTTGAAGGAGATTTTATTTTGATTTTTTCAATTTTTTGCTGAATTTGCCTAATTTTTAATTCAGAAATTTTTTGCTTTAAAATTGCCCAGAAATAAATTGGACAAGAATCTATGACACAAACACTTTTGCCTTGCTCTGTTCTTCCAATTATTTTTGCATAATTTTTTCCCTGCCAGTCAAAATAATCATAATCTATTGGGATGAAGTTTATTTCCATTTTAGTTAGAGGTTTAAAACATATTTAAAGTTAGTCATTTGCTATGCAAAAACCTTAAATAGGGGAGTTTTATTGTATGGAGACTATGGTAAATGGAAATAAGTTAGAGTTATTTGTTGAAGAAATAGATAAAATGAGGAGGGAGGCCTTAAGTAGTAATCCTACAAAATTTGCTGCTATATGTAATTATTTTGGAATTCCTCCTGATGAAGATGTAGAATCATATGAGATAGGTCAAATGGACCCAGATTATACTATTGAATTTAATAAACTAGATAAAAAATATGCAAGAATTCAATTTCAAAAACCTGAACCTGTTGATAGGCCTAAAATAGCTTCTGAGCATATTGTTAAAAAAACTTCTAGGAATGATATATGGATACCCACTAGTGCTGCTGGTTTTAGACAAGGGATAAGAGATTTTTGTAATAATCAAAATATTAAGCTTCCAAGAGGAGTTAGTAGAATGAAAAAACCTCAGCTTAGAACTACTTACTTAAAGTTAAGAAAGGTCATTTAGCATAAATTTTATTAATGCGTATTTTTTATATATTAAATGGGGCTTCAAATAAGTGAAATTATTTCAAAAAAGCAGATTAGTTTTTCTGATTTGAAAGATAAAATAATTGCAGTTGATGCTTTTAATGCGATTTACCAGTTTTTGACTACAATTAGACAACCAGATGGAACTCCTTTAAGGGATTCTAAAGGAAATGTTAGTTCACATTTGAGCGGTTTGTTTTATAGAAATATGAGGTTGATTTTAGAAGGAATTAAATTGATTTATGTTTTTGACGGCGAGGCGCCTGAATTAAAGAGCAGGACTTGGGAAAAGAGAAAAAAAATTAAAGAGCAATATAAGGAAAAATATGAAGAAGCTAAAACTAAAGAGGATATCAAGGGGATGGGGAAATATGCAAAAAGTGATGTTAATTTAGATGAGCAGAAAATTAAAGAGAGCAAAGAATTATTAAGTGCGATGGGGGTTGCGATTGTGCAGGCGCCTGGAGAAGGAGAGGCGCAGGCTAGTTATTTGGCTCAGAAAAAAGATATTTATGCAGTTGCATCACAGGATTATGATTGTTTAATGTTTGAGGCGCCAAAATTAATTCAAAATTTAAGTATGGCGCGGAAAAGAAAAACTTTTTCTGGTTATTCAGAAGTTTTTCCTCAGATAATTGAATTAAAAAAGGTTTTAAAAGAGCTTGGGATTAATCAAGAGCAATTAATTTGTCTGGGGATTTTGTGCGGGACAGATTATAATGTGGGAGGGGTAAAAGGGTTGGGGCCTAAAAAATCTTTAAAATTTGTAAAGGAGTTTAAAACAAAAGAAGAGATTTTTAAAGCTGTTGAGAAAAATGAGAAATTAGAATTAAATTTTGAGTGGAAAGAGATTTATTCTGAAATCTCTAAGCCAAAAATCAATAAAAAATTTAAAGTTGAATTTCCAAAGATTGACAGAAAAAGAATTAAAAAAATATTGATGAAATATGAATTTTCTGAGAATAGAATTGATAAGCAATTGCAGAAGTTAGATGAATTAGAGAGGAAAAAAGCGCAGAAAACACTTTTCACTTTCTAACTTATGTTTATAATACTAAAAGTAGAAAGTGTTTTGAAGACATTGTTTTAAGAACAAAAGATTTAAATAATGTTAAAACATTGTTTAAACATGAAAAAACAAGAGATTATTAAGCCTATTGTAAAAATGGGTAATTCTGCATGTGTATTATTGCCTAAAGCATGGATAGATGGAAAAGCAAAAATAGAATTAATTGAAAAACCAATAGATATTAAAGAAGATTTATTTGAAATTCTTAATCTTTATTTAAAAGATGTTGTTGGGATTTATCTTGTTGGAAGTTATGCAAGAGGAGAGCAGACTAATGAAAGCGATATAGATGTTGTTGTTATAACTAATAATTTAGAAAAGAGAATTAAAAAAGGGAAATATGAAATAATTATACTTTCTAAAAATTCTGTTGAGAAACAGCTTAAAAATAATATTTTGCCCTTGCTTCCAATGTTAAAAGAAGCTAAGCCTTTAATCAATGCTGAATTTCTTGAGAGTTATAAAAAAACAAAATTAACTAAAAGAAATCTTAAATTTCACATAGAAACAACAAAATCTGCTATGAAAGTTATTGAAAAAAGTCTGGAGTTATCCAGAGAAATGAAAATTAAAGAAGGAGATGGTTCTGCATATTCTTTAATTTTAAGATTAAGAGAGTTTTATCTTGTTGATTGTTTAAGGAAAGAAAAGAAATGGACAAAAAATGAATTTTTAAGATTAATCAAAAACATTTCAGGTTCTCTAAATGCTTATAAAGGTTATTTAAGAGTTAAAGCTGGTAAAAAAGCAAAAGATGAATTACCTATTAAAGAAGCTCAAAAACTTTATGATTTTATTGTGAAGAAAATAAAACAACAGGAGAATTTGGATAAAAAATAAAAATGGTTAAAAGAAAAAAGAGACTACAAAAAGGAATTAAGTCTTTAGAAAAGCAGATAAAGATTCATGAAGAAAAAAAGAAAATTGCAGAAGAAGGGGGAAGTGAAGAGTTAGCTGATTATTATGACAGAGAAATTAAAGCAAAAATAAGAGATAAAGAAAGAAGGGAAGATTTGTTGGAGAAATATTAGTGAATGAATTTTGTTGATTGGATTGTTAGGGTTAAGAGAAAACTGAGCAGAAGATACTTTTTACTTTTTAATATTAGGTGGAAAGTGTTTTGAATTATTTTGTAAGACAAATGTCTTAATAGGGTTAAGACAGATGACTTAAAAGAAACAGAAAAATTTATAAAGACAAATGTCTTAACAAAACTAAGGCAAATGACTTAAAAAATGAAACAAAAATACAAAGAGATTTTAACAGAAGTGCTTGATGAAATAAATTCTGCGTTAAATGGTTCTGAAGGTATTGTTAAACATCAAAGAAGATTGTCTTTTTCTTTATCTTTGGGAGTAATGACTTTAATTGAAGTGTATTTAGACAAATTAGGAGTGTTGAAATCAGGAGCAAAAATTAATCATTTGTGGCTGAAAAAGAAAAAAGAAAATACAAAAAAATTGATTTCTAATCAGATAATTTCTCAAATAGAGGACATTAAAGATTTAGACAAGTTTTTAGATATTGCAAATTCAATTGAGAAAGAGCGAAATAAATTAGCTTATGGTAAAAATATTTCTGAAAAAATTTTAAGGGATAAAATAAATTTATTTTTGAAATTAAAGGAGGATGTAGAAAATGTATAGGGCTTATGCAAGTTATTTTGTTTCTTATTTGTTAAGCAGGATTAAGGATGTTAGTAAGATAAATAAGATTATTTTATTTGGTTCTGTTGTGAAAAATCAGGCAACTAAAAAAAGTGATGTTGATATTTTTATTGAATTGGACAGAGAAACTAAAAAGATTGAGAAAGAGATTGAGGGTATTTTGGAGGATTTTTACAAAAGCAGAGAAGGTTTATTATTTAAAGCAAAAGGAATAAGCAATAGAATTCATTTGATTATTGGTAAATTAAATGATTGGAAAGAATTGAAATTAAGTATTGAAAGTGAAGGGATTATGCTTTATGGTAGATTTGAAAGCAAGGGCAAAATAGGAAAGAAATTCGCAATTATTTACTGGAGTAAAATCAGGAAAAATAGAGGAGCTTTTTTAAATAAAATCTATGGTTTTAAAATAAAGGACAAGAAATACAAGGGGCTTATTGAAAAATTTGAAGGAAAAAAATTAGGGAAGAGCTGTATTATGATTCCTATTGTGCATAGAGAAAAAATTGTTGAGTTGTTAAAAAAATACAAAGTAAGTGCAAGAATTTTGGAAGTTTATGTGTAATGTAAAATTACAGCGTTTTTAATAGTTTGTCTCAAATTTAGGTTTTATTTTCCAGATTAATAAAACCCCTATTAAAATTATTATTATCTGATAAATCCAATTTCCAGGGGCAATTGTTGATAGGAATTTATATTTTGCAAAAAAATCTGCGATTTTTTGGATTTTTAATAAAAAAGGCATAGCCCCAATTATTATTAATACCCCTCCTAAAAATTTTTCTTTTATTGGCATTT